>DGIK01000215.1 GCA_002393195.1 Bacteroidales bacterium UBA3824
GTTGTGATTTGCTTTCAAAATTATTACCTTTGCAGGGTCATAAACAACCGTATGCGAAGGACTCTGATAGTCCGATGGGTTGTGATTTGCTTTCAAAATTATTACCTTTGCAGGGTCATAAACAACAACGGCGCAAAGGATGGCATCATCCTCACCGTTGTGATTTGCTTTCAAAATTATTACCTTTGCAGGGTCATAAACAACTTTGTTGTTGCTCCAAAATTTCTGACGTTGTTGTGATTTGCTTTCAAAATTATTACCTTTGCAGGGTCATAAACAACTTCGTGTGTATTTCCTCTGTCCTGCCCATGTTGTGATTTGCTTTCAAAATTATTACCTTTGCAGGGTCATAAACAACATGATATGGATAATGTGTTGACCTACAAAAAGTTATACGCTTTTCGCAAACGAAAAAAATGTTGTTTTTGACAATGAAAAACCCACCGAAAGGTGGGTTTTTCTGTTTCTAATTGGTGGTCAAAAGAGTTCATCGTTTATTGGTGATGCACATAATGCTACTTTGCCTATTGTGAAGGTTAACTTTTGTGTGCCGTTTTATTTGAAAACGATACCATAATCCGCCGAAAAATCGAAATCTTTACCTCGCAATAAAAAGTTTAACTTGCTAATTGATTGCCTGATTTTTTCGGGCATTTTGTCAAACGTTGTTAATGCTTCACCTTTACCCAAGTCAGAATCTTTTTGCGCATTTATATGTTTAACCATTAGTATTCTGCTTGGATTTTCAAAACCCGTTACTACATAGAGCCTTTGCGACAAAAGATTTTTGTCGGCTTCTACCAATTCGTCGGGCGAGTTTTCGTAAAGCAATACCATATCGCCTTTGCGGATTTTGCAGACAAGGTTCAAGACGAATGTATTGTGTTTTTTGTCTTCTACGGTCAGTGTCGTTGGAATATCCTCGACATCGGGAGTTCTTTCTTTCCTGTTTTGACTAATGTCAAACAAACTCCAAATTATGTATTTGGTTTGTGTTTTGCTTATGTTTTCGTATTTGCACATTACATACAAATCACCCATCGCCGCATAATAGCTTTGCTTATACGGATATTTCGAGAGATATGTCTGTTTCTTTATCGCCAACGGATTTTTCACCGTAGGTTCAAAACAGCGAATATGCCTGATTTTGTTTCCTTGCGGGTCTGTGATTCCGGCTTCGTATGCGTCTTTGAATGATGTTCCTTCGGGGAATTTAGATTTGATAGTTGCGAAAAGAGCTTTGTCAACCATTACTTTTTCCAATTCGTCCCAATTCTTAAAACCACTTTCTTGGTCGTTCTTTTTGAATTTTAGTTCACGTCGGATGACGTATTTTTTTTCGTTTTCTTGAACGATTGAACCGTCAGGATTGCGCAAAAGGCTCTTCCCGTCAGCATCCTTTTTGCCGAGCTTAATTGCACCGTAAAACGATTCGCCGTGCAGTTTACCACGCAAACAATCACCTGTCAACCAAACATTTGGCACAATCTTTCCTCTGATGCGTTTTCTGCGGTGTGCAGGAGTAAGGGTTTGGTCTTTTGATTGATGGTTTATCAGGATATTGTTTTCGATATATGGCACAATAGCCGACAAATCACCACCCAAACCGCATTTTCGGCGTTCCTGGTTCAATTGGTTTTCCCAATCAGAAGTTTGATAGCCTTCTAATTTCTTGAAAAACAATTCAAGCATTTTGTCACGTTGTACCGCTGTTGGTATCAGAGTTAGAGTTGCGGCATCAATGGCATGATGTGAATGTTTGTCTCTCGATTTCTTTTCATCTATCTGTATTCCAAGCATTTTCCTAAATGCAACGTTAACACCTGCTTTTTGCACTTCCACTTTGTTGAAAACGGTTTTCAGATAGTGGTATGCGTATTTGGTAATAATGCGAGTGTCAACAAGTTGGCTGTTTCTGAATCCATCGGTAACTTCTTTCAGTTCAAAACGTTCCACCTTGTTTTTCCAATAGTCGAGTTCCATCTGCCAAAGATGTTTCTGCCTGATGCAATCATCCTTGCGTTCTTTGGTCATCGCTTTTTTCGATTGCGATTTCCAAAACTCAACATTGTCTTTGAGATGCTCCACCTTGTCTTTCCAAGGCTGAATCCTCGAAAGAATATCGTCATAATTGCTGAGTTGCGACGGTATTTGGTTCTTTTTGATAGACCTATTGAAATGCGCTTCGCATATCGTCAGGTTTGCCAACGAATCGTCGAAGCATTTGCTTCGCGGTATTGTATGTTCGATGTCAAAGGCGTTTTCGGCAAACAGATTTGTGATATTAATCGGTTTGCCTGTGTAAATACACAAACCGCCTTGTTCCATCCAAAGCCTGTATTTCGTAACGTCTTTTTTGTAACGCTCGAATTTCTGTTTTTCTTTTTGATTTTCAGGTGTTTTCAATTGCTCCATTAAAAGCCTCATACGGTCTTTGTC
Source organism: Bacteroidales bacterium UBA3824 (assembly GCA_002393195.1). Lineage (GTDB taxonomy): Bacteria > Bacteroidota > Bacteroidia > Bacteroidales > UBA3824 > UBA3824. Next base: position 2,440 of record DGIK01000215.1, read on the forward strand.
CTCGTCAGAAACTTCTCGATTGGGCAGAAATTCATTGATTATTTCAGCGAATTTCTTGTTTTCGTTTTCCCTTTCGCGTTGATATGTTTCTATTGCCCAACGCATGTTGGCATCGTTGAGGTCGCGTGCCGTTTCTACTACAATACGGGTATTTTCATCAATAATTGGATTGCCGTTTTCATCGTTGGTGGTCAGCAACTTATTTATCATATGGCGCAACGAATGTAGTACACGCATTGCCATTGGATTTTTGAGAGCACCAATAACAGGACTTCCCAAAAGTTTCATCACTCTGCCATCTTCGATTGTTTGGTCTTTTGCGGGAGCATAAACTTCAATCATTGATGGATGATAGATTTTTTTCAACTGTTTTGGGTCGATAAAATCGTATTCCTTTTTGATGCACTCTGCCAACGCTTCGGCAAGTTTGGGCAGTTTGTAATAGTCGCGGTCTGATGAAGCAAAAAACTCTTGATAGAGTTTTTCTGTGGTGGCAATAATTTCGTTTCGTTCTTCTGAGGACTTGTTTTGCCAACTTTTTTCGCCGAAAGTTTTTTGTGCCATTGCAGACACGTCGTTTTTGTCGCTTTCCGACAAAACATAATCGGTGTTTTTACGTGCAAATTGCTCGTTTGGCTCTAACGATTTATAGTTGGCAATCAATGAGTTGACAATATAATAAATTGTCTTTTGCTTTCTGTTTACGTCAGTTGCATTTTGCAAAAGCGAAACAATTTTATTTTCGTTTTCTGCCCATTTCTCTTCTCCAAAAATTTCGGGGAGTTTTGCCATCAATGCCGAGTGAGAATATAACATTACTTTTTCAAGGAATCTGTTTATATTTCTTATTGCCTTCAAACTCAGCATTGCATATCCTTGTTTGATTGCGCCAAAAACTTTTACGAGTTGTTTGGTTTGTTCATTGTTGAAGTTCAATTTGTTTTTGGCAAATTCTTCCACGTATTCCACGTCATCAAACGAAAAACATACGTGCCATAAGTCGTATGCGTCATAGCAAGCGTGTTTTGTTTCGCCGTTCTTTTTCTGGAATGATGTTTCATATTTCCAAGACTGCCAATTATCGCCGAGTAGTTTTTTCAATCTTCCCGACACAGGACAGCCCGAAACACTTGTACGGTCTTTGTAGTTGATGGTTTTTGCCTTGTAATCAAGAGGTTTGCGGATTTCTTTTTCAATCCATTTCCTGATTTCTTCAAACTTAAAATCAGATTTCAAGAGCATAAACTTTTCATTGAAAAGTTTCTTTTTTTGCTCATTTGTCAATTCTTGTTGACAATCTTGACCAAATTTGATTGTATTGATAAAACACCACGCCCTGAATCTTTCAAAATCGGGATGGCTAATGGGGCATCTATCCTTGTCTGGTTCGAGGGTGCATTTGCCGACAAGTCCTTTTTGCGAGCGCAGAGGACGTTTGTAAAAAATCGTTCCTTCACTTTTTTTCTCGCTTACAAGGTGCTTGTAAAAGTCGCTTTCTGTATCAAGTTGTTTTTGAAATTCAAATATTTTTTTGATTTCATCTTTGTACTGCGAGCGAACGGCTTGGAAATCGCTATTGCGTACACGTACTCCATTAGTTATTAGATGATGAAAAGCCCAGCCTACGGTCGGTAATTTATTGACTTTCATATACTCGTCCAATTTGGCAGATTTGTCAATTTCCGATTTTTTCATCATTTCAGACACATCAACGTCCTCTTTTTCCACAACCTTGTCGTCGTCTTTATCTGATACGGTTTCGCCTTTGCTACTTTTGAAACCTCGACGTTGCGCTATATGATAAAGAGCGCGACCAAGTTTCATACGCTCTGTTTCATCTTCTAAATTAAATTGACGGTTCATCAATTCGTAGCGGAGTTCGTATGGATTTGTATTTTTGCCATCGCCAAAATCACAACGAACCCATTGTTCAAATTTTATGGCATTAATTGGATATTCTCGTTTTAAGCCGCTTTTGGTGTCATATTTTCTCCATTTGTCGAGGTCTTCAATCGAAAGCGGACAACAATTATTATTAATAAGGAGTTCCAATGTTGCCCAAAGTCTATATTTACGTGCTTGATACATTCTACGCACAGTTCTCTTTTTGGTTCGCGCTGTGGCATACGAAAATTCGCCCGACTTGTCTTTGCCAACGCCGGAAGGAAATATATTTGTACCCACTAATTCTATTTGCTCAGTGATTGGAACAGTGTTATCAAAATCCCTGACAGCCAATCCAATAGAATTTGTTCCTAAATCAAGACCTAAAATTTTTTCCATTTATTTTGTTTTTTTGTTGTTGGTTTCCAAAATATGATTTATCTTTGCGCTTGAAAGACAAATCACAATAAGGCTATAAGCCGAAGAGTTCTTCGCCCCGCGTACTCCGTGGGGCATTTTTTTTCAGCACAAATCTAATAATATATTCTTTATTCGCAAAATTGTTTTTGCTTTTTTGCGAAATTTTTTTTTGTATAAATTTGCCACATAAAATGAAAGCAATTCACAATAAGGATTATT
>DGIK01000169.1:0-2219 GCA_002393195.1 Bacteroidales bacterium UBA3824
GCAATGCCCGTCAGGAGCAACACTATTATAATAAGTATTCTACGTTTCATAATCAGCGGTTTTTATCAGTTTACAAATATAGTATAATTTTTTTTAATCAAAAAAGCAATTGCAAAAATTTTTTTAAATCATAATTCATAATTCATAATTCACAATTCACAATTCATAATTCACAATGTATAATTGCCATCCGGCAAAAAAAATAATGCATAACGGGTTTTCGTGCGAAAGCCCATTATGCATTATGAATTATGCATTATGCATTGATTATGCATTATGCATTAGAAAACTATTTAATCTCCACCGACTTCTTGGTATTAACCACAGCCGCCTTCGGGATTGTGAGCGTCAGGATTCCGTTCTCGTACTTTCCGCCAATCTTTGCGCTGTCAACGCCTTCAGGCAGAGTGAACGACCTTGAGAAGCTGCTGAAGCAGAACTCCTGGCGGTAAATCTGTTTGTTGTCGGGGTTCTCCGTTGCGTTCTCTGCGCCTTCTGCACCCTTCTCCGTGTCTTCGGTGTTGTGTTCCTTATCGACAGAGATTGTGAGCAGGTTTTTGTCAACGTTCACATTGAAATCCTTCTTCTCGTAGCCCGGTGCCGCCATCTCGATAGCGAACTCCTTGTCGGATTCGGAGATGTTTACCGGCGGTACGCCGTACATTCTGTTGCGGTCGGCGTGAAACATGTTGTTGCCAAACCAATCGATGTCGTCGTTGTTGAAGAATCTTTGTAACATATTAGCCTCCTTGTTATAAAAGTTATGATGTCTCATTTTATTTGTCTTTTTTATTGTTAATAATCATGTTTGTTGTCTTGAACCAGCCTTTCATTGAGCCGTTCACATACCATCTTTTCAATCTTGATGCCAAACCCGAAAATGGGCATTTTTGAGGATTTTTGATGACAAAATGGCGGTTTTGGGTGAATTTTTGACGGAATGTAATGACAAAATGGCGGTATTATACATTATATTCGGGATTTTGTTTATCTTTGTGGAGTAATCAATTTGGCACGTATGGACGCAAAATATTTTGAAGAACGGATTTTCAATGTGAAAAACGACGATGAGTTCGCTCATTTGGCGTTGCAACTATTTGACTTTCAGCGCGAAAACAACCCTGTATTCCGTCGTTACCTTCAATACCTGGGCAGGGACGGCAGGGCGCAATCGTTGGAAGACATTATCTGTATGCCCGTAGGGTTTTTCAAGGATTATGAAATCAAGACCACCGATTTTGTAGAAAAGTTGACCTTTACAAGCAGCGGCACCACGGGCAGGCAGACGAGCCGTCATTTCGTAAAAAATCCACACATATATTATAAGTGTCTCTTGCAAGGGTTTGAGCAGTTTTACGGCGACATCAGAGAGTACACGGTATTGGCATTGCTGCCAGCGTATTTGGAGCGGACGGGTTCGTCGCTCGTTACGATGGTGGAGCAGTTGATGGAGGCGTCGGGCAACGGCACGGGCGGTTTTTTCCTATACGATTTTGATTCGTTGGCGCAGCATCTGGATTGGCTCGTTGATCATAATAAAAAGGTGTTGCTCATCGGCGTTACGTTTGCGCTCCTCGACTTTGCCGAACAATACAAGCGCAACTACGGCGACCGTGTAATCATCATGGAGACCGGCGGCATGAAGGGACGGCGCAAGGAAATGGTGCGCGAGGAAGTCCACGAAATCCTTTGCAAAAGCCTTGGAGTCAATGCAATACATTCGGAATATGGAATGACGGAACTATTGTCGCAGGCGTATTCGGACGGCAACGGCATCTACCGCGAAACCTCCACAATGCGCATCCTCATCCGCGAACACAACGACCCTTTCAACTACGTGTGTAGTGGCATCAGCGGCGGCATCAATGTAATAGACCTCGCCAACATATACTCTTGCAGTTTCTTGGAAACCAGCGACTTGGGCATCAAATACGACGACGGTACATTCAAGGTGTTGGGCCGCTTCGACGACGCCGACCGCCGTGGCTGCAATCTGCTGTATGCGGGTTAGGATACCGTTAGCCCATCCTCTGCTCCATGCGGGCGAGCCGCTCCGAAATATCTTCGAGCATGGTCTCCGTGTGGTCGTCCTTGTCGAAACACTTTATAATATAGCGAATCTCATAGACCTTCAATGCGTCTGCATCGCTGATATTGCCGTTGGAGATGGAGATGCCGTAGCGTTTCAATAGCAAAGTATGCCGGCGGCTGTCGTCGTC
>DGIK01000169.1:2262-3778 GCA_002393195.1 Bacteroidales bacterium UBA3824
CGGCTGTCGTCGTCGAAAAGACTTCTGCCCGACTCTTTCTCGCCGACAATCAGGATGCTCCGCCCGTACTGCATTGCTATCATATTGCCGCCAAAGCCTGGTATCTGAATGTATTGACGGTAGGCATACACATTGCCCTCTGCCACCGCCATAGCAAAATCGGCTATTTCGTCGGCGCATACATACGGCACACCCCGCTCAGATGGCGTATGAGGCACATTGCCGCCATCAGCAAGACTGCGACATACGAGGTCTTCGAGCGAAATTCCAAAATAATTGGCTATCTTCACAAAGAGTTCCACCTTGGGCTCGGCGCGCTCTTCCTCGTATGCTCCTACCGCCGTGCGCTTGAGTCCAAACACTTCTGCAAAGGCTGATTGGCTCATTTGGCGGCTGTTACGCAAAAATCTTATGTTTTGACCAAAAAAAGACATAAAAAAAACTAAAAAAAATTTTGATTAATAAAAAAAATGACCTACATTTGACCTGACAAAATTAATAAAAATAAAATACAAATACTATGGGATTTTTTCAAAGAATTTTCAGGTGGGGCAAGTCCGAAGTTAACAGCGCAATGGACTCCCTCGAAGACCCTATCAAGATGACCGACCAGGGCATCAAAGACCTCGAGTCTGACCTTGAAAAGAGCATCAAGGCTCTCGCATCAGTGAAGGCAAGTTGCATCACAGCCAAGAACGACCTCGAAAAGGCAAAGCAGGATGTGGACGACTACCAGAAGAAGGCGATGACATTTGTACAGGCTGCAGAGCAGGGCAAAATCTCGCACGAAGAAGGCGACCGCCTCGCTACTCAGTGCCTTGAGAAGAAGAGCCAGCGCAGCCGCGACCTTCCGCAGCTCGAAGCCAACTACACAAGGCTCCAGGGGCAGGTATCAAAATTTGAGGATACCATCAAGACCCTCAAGGCTCAGATCGACAAGTGGAAAAACGAGGCTAAGATGCTCAAGGCTCGCGCCAAGGTGAGCGAAGCCACCGCCAACGTCAACAAGCAGCTCGCCGGCATCGACTCCACCGACACCGTAGCAATGCTCGAAAAGATGAAGGAAAAAGTTACCGAGCAGGAAGCCCTCGCAGATTCGTACCTCGAGATTGCAGCTGCATCCGGCTCCGCCGACATCGACAACGCATACCAGGCACTTGGTGGCGGCGTGGAGGCTCAGAGCGAACTCCTCGCACTCAAAGCTCAGATGGCGGAGACAAAGGCCATCTCAAGCGGCAGCGCAGCAGACGCACAGACCGTAAGCAACGCGGCTACATCAGAACTCGACGCCCTCAAGCAGGAAATGGCAGCTCAACAGCAGACCGCATCCGCAGACCGTCCGATGCAGCAAGCCGACCAAGCACCAATGGAGTAAAAAAGTGAATAATTTGTGAATAATTGTACAGCAAGCCTTACAATGCAAATTGTAGGCTTGCTTTTTATTTCATTGATATTATCTTTCAATTACTTCAATCACTTCAATTACTTCAATTACTTCAATTACTTCAATTATTGA
>DGIK01000206.1 GCA_002393195.1 Bacteroidales bacterium UBA3824
GCACCACTTCTTCGGCTATGAAGGCAGGTGCGCCGCTCCGTCCAACTTCGACGCCGACTATTGCTACTCCCTCGGCCGCGTAGCTGCATTGCTCATCAATTCTGGCAAGACCGGCTATATGTCGTCCGTAAGGAACACCACCAAACCCGCCACCGAATGGCTCGCAGGCGGTATTCCTATCACCGCAATGATGAACATGGAGAAGCGCAACGNNCTTCGGTTACGAAGGCCGCTGCGCTATGCCGTCGAATTTCGATGCAGACTATTGCTACTCGATTGGCGTGAACGCGACGCATCTGATAGCAGCCGGCAAGACGGGTTATATGTCCCTCGTTCGCAACCTGACCAGACCTGCAGCAGAGTGGCTCGCCGGCGGTGTGCCAATCACGATGATGATGAACATGGAGAAGCGCAACGGCAAGATGAAGCCCGTAATCCAGAAGGCTCTCGTAAAACTCGACGGCGGCCCCTTCAAGTTCTTCGCATCCAAACGCGACGAATGGGCTATCGAGACGGCATACGTCTATCCCGGACCAATCCAGTATTTCGGACCGAGCGAGGTAGCCGACATCACCACCGAGACTATCAAATTGGAGCACTAATCGAAATGTGGGCGGCTCGCTGGAATATGGGCGGCTCGCCCGCAAAACACTAAATAATGTAATTGCCCTCCCACGACAGCTTATCGTAGGGGGGCTTTTTGTATATTCCAAGCAAAAAGGAATACGAAGAAAGTAAGCACCAAAGACCTCTGATTCAACGACAAATGGGAAAAAATCTCGATTGTCTAAGAAATGTCTAAATTGTCCTTTTAGGCGTTTTTTACAAAAAATTAATTTCTATCTTTGCAACGTCAAACAAAAAAAATCGCTATGGAAAACATTGACGAAATATACCAGCATAATCTAAGGATAATGCAAAAAATGGTTGGAGGTTCAGACCATTATCTTAGCAATGATAAACGAACTGACAACTCAAACCCTGAATACGAAAAATATCGTATGCTCGAATGGCTCAAATGCCTTGACGAGTTTGAGAAGAATCCCGATAATGCAGCCAACATTTGCAAAATTGGTGATTTCAATCACTATTTTGGCAAATACAAAGAAGCTGTTGACTTTTACAACAAAGCAGTAGCACTTGGCAATGCTGAGGCTATTGCCAAAGTGGCATTGCATTATCAGGCAGGTTACGGCGTTGAACACAATGACAAGGTTGCCTTTGATTTGTTCAAACAAGCGGCATCGCTTGGCGACCAAAAATCATTGTATGCAATTGGATCTATGCTTTTGGAAGGCATAGGTGTAGAGCAAAACACACAACTGGCTTACGAGTATTTCAACAAATGTCTTGAAAATGGTAATGATTTCGGATACCGTGGGTTGGGATTGTATTACGAAAAATGTCTCAAAGACAATAAAACCGCAATCAAATATTATCAAAAAGCACTGGACGTATGTCCTGACACAATTGAAGATATAAAACGTATCAACCCCAACTATTTCGAATCGAAAGACCTCGACCCTGTGTCGTTATATATTATCGGCAAGAAATGCTATCAGGACGACAATTACGGCAAGGCTGTTGAATATCTGCAACCATCGGCTGACTATGGATATCCGAAAGCGCAGTACCTCCTCGGAATGTGTTATAAAGACGGCAAAGGTATAGAAAAAAATGACCCAAAAGCCTTCGAGCTATTCAAAGAAGCAGCCGAGCAAGATTACAGTGATGCATTGATAGCCCTTTCGTATATGTATCAAAGAGGATGCTATGTAAAAAAAGACAAGGTGAAGGCCCTTGAACTTTGTACAAAGGCAGCAAATCTTGGCAGTGAACAAGCCAAGTTCATAATTGATTGTAGTAGGTCAATGTTTGAAGACATTAAGACTACAAGCGTTTCAGCAGAAGAAGCATTTAATGCTGCAAAATCGGCTTTTTCACAAGATGACTATTACAAAGCCTTGGACTATGCAGACCTATATCCCAACGATGCAAAACTTCAATCCCTGAGTGGAGATTGTTTTTTTCAACTTCAAAAATACGGAGATGCATTTGAATGTTTCTCGAAATCAGCACAACAAGATTGTGTGGATGGACTATTGGGCTTAGGTTTTTGTTATGAAAATGGCTATGGTACCAAAAAGGATAAATCAAAAGCCGAAGAATGTTATCAAAAATGTATTAACCGAAATGACCCGCAGGGCTTCTACTATATGGGGATGATGCTTTTGCAAGTTAACCCCGAAGATGCATATCCATTGCTCATTAACGCGGCAAAGGCAGGTGTAAAAAATGCGTTCATTGGTTTGGGTAATTACTATTATGAGCATTTGCACAACAGACGTTCGGCAGTTAAATACTTCAAGATGTCTGAGAATCCAGATTATGTACTATTGGCAGACAAAATGGAATAACTATGGACGGATTGGAGTATTTGCAAACGGAAGGCAAGGGCAAACTATCATTTTGTAAAATAGATAATTTGATAGTTAAGACTGAAAAGTATCCCTTTATAGAGAAACTTATATTTGAATATAGTGATTTAACAAAGGATGAACAAGAGCAATTTATCATTAGTTTGTTAAAATATGTCACAGAAATACCCAATCCCGAACTATGGAAAGATGTCTTTAATGATAGGGATATTGGTGATGCTAAGAATTTGATGTCAACAGAATTAAGTAAAGAGGGGCAACGAAGTTTTAAGGATTGGGCTACAAAAATATATTTTGCAATAAAATATAACAAACTAATCAGTGATATAGCCATATTAAATTCTAATAAAGAAGCCGTTATAACAAAAAAAATGGTTGATAATTTTTATTACTTTTTTGATTTGAAGGATTCAACGGAGCCGCTGAATAAGAATTTTCAACGTTTAAAAGCATATACTACAACCGAATACATTCAGAAAAATGCAACAATAAAGCAGTTGGTCCTTCAAATATATACGAGCCAAGATTTTCAACTGGAATTGAAGAAGACATTGAATTTTAAACGGTTTAGTCTTCCAATGCCTGATGGTTTTGACTATGAAAAAATACGAACTCTTTTTCAAGAATTGAAAGAATCAAAAAAACGCACTGAAAGTGAAAAAGGGGAAGAAGAAAAGTCCACTAAATATAAAATGCAATTTATTGATACAGAAACAAAAGAAACTGTATTTTTGTCATTGTTTCAAGATGGGATAGAGGATGGTATCAAAATCAAATGGATTGAAAAAAAATATTATTTCGATTATTTGATGAGAGAACTATATGATATTAGACAAACTCGCAAACAAATTGTGGATACACTACGAAACGTATTTGTTAATGAGAAAGGGAATGGGCTTGTTTTTCTCCCAGATCCGAATGGACGAGATCAAAATGCAGACACAACCTCAAAACAAAACATTATAAAAAACATAGTAATAAACTGTAAAAAAAATAAACGATGAACACATTTGAACAAGTAAAACAAGATGCGGCAGACAACATTGGCAAAGAATTAGCAGATGCATTGTGGCTTGTAGAAGGCGGTATGTTCGGCTACAAGACAGACATTCCAAAGGGTATGTCTATGCTCGAATCTATGGCAAAACAAGGCAATGCAAAAGCAATGTTCCATTTAGGCTTTATTTACTGCACAGGCAGGACATTGCCGACAGATTACGACAAAGCCTTTGCGTATTTCCAAAGGTCGGCAGAACTCGGCGATGCCGAGGCGATGGATTGGTTAAGCAATTGTTATTGGGAGGGATGGGGCACCCAAGTTGACAAGAAGAAATCGTTTGAATGGGCAAAAAAATCCGCTGAACGTGGAAACGAGGAGGGACAGTTTCATCTCGCTTATTGCTATGATATGGGCATTGATGGCTATATGCAGCCTGACAAGGATGCGGCAATGTACTGGTACAGGAAAGCCGCTGACAATGGACAGCCTCAGGCATTAGAGTATCTAAAAATGTTGGAAGCAGAAAGTATTGAATCGGAGATGCCGTTTGACAAGGCATACGAAAAAGCCAAACAGCTATTCGATAATAAGCAATACGACCAATGTCAAAAATATATTCAAGCATACAAGTATAATCCCCAAATGCAGTATCTTCAAGGTGAAATTCTACTCAAACAGAAGACCGAGTCAGACAACATTGTAGCATTTGGATTGTTCCAAAAGGCAGCGGAAAGGGATTGTATCGAAGCCAAACACCAATTGGCATATTGTTTGGAAAATGGCATCGGAACAGAAATCAATCTCCAACGAGCGTACAATATGTACAAAGAGTGCGCCGAAAGGGAATATCCGCAAGGCATTTGTTCCTTGGGACGTTGCTACTACGAAGGATTTATTGTAGACCGCGACATTCCAAAGGCTTTGGAACTCTTTGAACAGAGTGCGAATCTTGGTTACAAAACCGCATATTTCTATATGGGAGTATGTTATGAAAACGGCATTGGAGTTGAAAAAGACAAGTCAAAGGCTGTCAACTATTACCGTCAGGCATACGAGGCACAAGAATCCGAAGAAACAGAGGCGGCATTAGAACGCCTCGGAATAAGTGTGATAGCAACTTGGCGTCCCGATGAAACTAACATCGAAAAACTCCAAGCTCGAATTGCTACCGGAGATGCAAAAGCAATGGCAGATTACGGTACAATTCTCATAACAGGCAAATTGGCGAAGAAGGATGTTCCACAAGCAATTGAATGGTTCAAAACATCTGAGGAACAAGGCTGTGTGAACGGTCTATTGAGACTTGCGGCTTGTTACTCTGATGGCATAGGTGTTAAATGCAATAAGGCAAAAGCTTTCGGGTTGTATAAGAAAGGTGCTGACGAATATAATGACGCCTGGTGTATGCACGAAGTTGCTACGAGGTATCAAAACGGAAGCGGCGTTATGCGCAATTTGAAACTTGCAAAACAGTATTACAAAAGGGCGGCAGAATATGGAATTCAAGAAGCAGCCCTCGGATACAATGCAATTATCGCTTACGAAAAAATGACCAAATATATGGGTATGAAAATTTAAACAATCAGAATATGGAAGAAACAAAAAGAGACATAAGCACTGATGTGTCTGCAATGGCGTGCTACAATAATAATTCATATAATGAAGACTTGCATCAAAAATTGGATGAATATATAAATAGAGGAGGTGATATAGATAGACTTAAAGCGTTATTAGACAATAATGATGAGTTGGTTTGTCTAAACTGCCCCGATGATTTCAATGAAGAAAAAATTCGTAGTTTATGCAATGAGTTAAAACAGTCCATTAAAAGACAAACGTTTCTCCTTTTAAGTGAGAAGGATGAAAACTTTGCCAAATACAAAAACAGTGCGGCAAGGGTGGAAGATGTAGGTAATAAACATAGATTGTTTGCAGAGACAGACAATCAATATTTACATTCACACACTAATACTGATGATTTCTGCAATTTGTTCAATAAAGGAACCACACAAACATTTGCTTGGTTGAAAACAAGTGCTATATTATATTACTTTATTAGAGCAATGTACAAAGACTGTTCCACGAAAGAAAATGTACAATCACTAAAAACTAAAATACCAAAGGTATTTAAGAAGAACGATAATAATGGCAAGAGTATTAACTATACTATACCAAGTGGTAGTGTAGATAAAGATTTCGATTATGAAATATCAAAAGCGGAAATCGAAGATATTGTAAGAACTCATAAAAAAAATTAATGATGAAACAATTTGAACTCACATACAGTTTCGACATTCTTCAACGTCTGAATGAGGCAGCAAACTCTGGTGACAAGTCGGCAAAAAAAGAATTAGAAAATCTATTTGCTGAAATTAATAACGCATATCAGAGAGGCGACCTCGTAGCACGAAATACGATTTGGAAATGTTTTCAATACAACATCTGTCGCGATAAAATTTCCATAACCGATTTTGAAAAATCGCTGTTGATTGACAATTCAAGTGAAGAAGATTCAATTGAACGAGCAGTAGAATATCTATACGGCTATAATAACACTGAAATTGATGCCCCAAAAGGATTTGCTATTCTCAATAAAAACGCGAGCAATCCTCGCGCTCAATTTTTTCTTGGGATATGCTATATCAAGGGGATTGGCTGCAATGCAGATTCACAAAAAGCATACGATTGCTTTGTTAAATCTGCAACCAACGGCAACCCACAGGGACAGAATTGGCTTGGCAACTGTTATTGGGATGGCATTGGAACAGAGCCAGACAAAGCAAAAGCATTTGAATGGATAAAATATGCCGCAGAAAACAATGATGTACAGGCTATTCTTAATCTCGGTTTTTGTTATGACAAGGGGATTGATGGCATTATTGGTATCGACAAGCAAAAAGCAAAGGATTTGTATTGGGAAGCCGCTTGGCAGGGCAATAGTGTTGCCGCCAAAAACTTTGAAACTGTTCGTTCAGAATTGCAGCAAACAAATGAGCAATACGAATCCGCAAAGAAAATGTTGAAAAGATACAAACCTGATGTCAAGTCAGCATTTGCAGTATTTGAGCAGTGTGCAAAGACAAATTATCCGCCCGCTCTTTACGAATTAGGTGTTTCATATTATGAACAAAAAGAATACGAAACCGCACTCAACTATCTAATCCTCAGTCAAGAACGTGGATTCAGCAAGTCAGGTTATTATCTAGGAATGATATATGAAAACGGCTTTGTGGGAAACAAGGATATTGAAAAAGCAATTGAATACTATTCTATTGCGGCAGAAGGTGGTGACGAAGATGCAAAAAAAAGATATCAAGCATTAAATATGACCGCAGAAGCTTCATATCTTTATGCAAAAGAGTTCCTTTGGTACAAACAGTACGACAAATGTGTTGAATACATACAGAACAGCAAGTTTGTTGATGATAGTTACCATCAACATTTGATGGCTACGTGTTATTTACACGGTGGCTATGGTGTTAAGCTCGATCGTGAAAAAGCTTTCCATTTGTTTGAGAAAGCAGCAGCGCAAGGTAATCCTAAATCAATGAATTGTTTGTCTATGTTCTATTTGAATGGAGATGAAGGTTTTGTTAAGAGAGATATAAACAAAGCATTGGCGTTATTGACAAAAGCAATGTCAATGGATTATTCTGCGGCATACGGACAGATGGCTGAATTATTGTTACACGGCAAGCAATATGGCGTGGAGCCGAATGTGAAGAAAGCTCTCGAATATGCCCACAAGGCAGCCCAAATGGGCTTCCATATTGCTAATCAAACCATTGCGGATTGTTATCAAAATGGCATTGGCGTAGAGAAAGACATTGACCTTGCAAATGAATATTACCGTAAATCGTTGGTAGAAAGCGTTAATATAGAAGCAGAGTATAAACTTGTTGACAATGGTCAAATGGTATTTTCGCAATTGGCCATAATAGCGCAAGGTTATGATTTTGACACAATTAAGTTCTACAAAGAAATCAGGGATAAGGAAGGAGTCTTCTATTACGCACAGGCCTGTCTATCTGGCTACCGTACAAAACGAGATTACAATGAAGGCATAAAATATCTCAAAATGGCAATCGAAATGGGGCATCCTACCGCACCCGCCATTCTCGGTATTTGCTACGATTTAGGCATAGGAGTAAAAAAGGACCAAAACATCGCCATTGAACTATTCAGGAAATCGGCTGATGCAGGCGATTGTCAGGGATTGTTTAATCTTGCGAGCTACTACCTCGACGGCATTTGCGTGGCAAAAGATACAGAGAAAGCAAAAGAATTGTTTCAAAAATGTTTGTCTATCAATCCTGATTATGTAGCCGCCGAAGAAGCCATCAAAAGCATTGAAAAAAAAACAATAAGCATTGCTAAAAAACAGATTATGAATGCATTTTATATGGCGGCTTAGCAAAAAGGTTCGAAAGTCTAAGCAAAGTCTAATGTAACATAAACTATACCTACCTTACAAAAAACGTATGATAATTTTGCATCGTCAATCAAACAGATTGGCGATGCAATTTTTTTTATTGTTCAACCATTAAAAACAACAAAATTATGATCGTAGATACAATGACACACCAAGAAATCGTAGCCGATTTCCAAAAGATTTTGTCCAAGCATCGCGACAGTATTGTGGCGAGAATGGACAAGGAGGTCCATAGGTTCTTCCTGAAAAAAAGAGGACGTAACAAGAGCAAGAGAGATGTCCGATTCAAAGCAATCCATCGCAAAGTTGACCACAATTCAACTTTGTGGGTGATTCCTATCAGTCCCGACCACCAGACATTCGAAAAACTGGGACCGCAAGCCATCTTCTACCTGACATTCCGCAAGGACAACAAACTATGTGTCTTGACAGAGGCGGCCAACATCTTTGGCGAGCGGAAGTACAACTTCTTCACCAAACATCTGTTTGACAGATACATTGAAAGGTATCTCGCAAACAAAGTCAATCACAAAATTGACTTAATGGACGCTGTGAACCATTTCTTGGAACACAATCCAAACATAGCGCGTGTTCCTTGCAAAATGCCACGGTATCCTACCAACAACTACATTGCAGCGACCGACACCGACGGAATAATCACGGGAATGGAGATTGACGCCTCGATAATGGAGTACAAGACCTACTATGGTCAGGAAAAACTCAAAGACGACCAATTGATGTCGGCTCTGAACAGCAAATGCCATCTTACTGCGCTGTCCCAGGTACAAGCCATATCCAAATTGTTGCTGATGCAAAGTCCTCAGCAACTGAAACACAGTGCAGAAACAATTCAAAAAATACTGAATGATGAATACAACAACATACAACGACTTGAAAATCAACTTCCATTTTACGGAATGTTGTAATTTCCGCTGCAAATTCTGTTTTGCACCATTTGCTAACAAAGTGCTTCCATTTGACGCTTTGCTGCAAATAATACAGAGAATTGCAGAATCCAAAAGTTGCACTGCAATCAACTTTGCGGGAGGAGAACCGACAATCTATGGCAAATTGGTGGAATTGATACAATTTGCCAACAACAGCGGACTGAAATGTTCGCTGATTACCAACGGCTACAACCTGACAGACAAAATGTTGGCAGACATTCTGCCACACATCACAAAAATCGGGTTCTCAGTCCACTCATTCAACGAGGAAACGAAAAAGGCGATAATGTCGTGCACCACCAACCTCAGCACCCTGACCAACAATCGTTTAAACGATTTGTGCAACCAAATTGCGGCTTCGGGTTATGATTGTAAAATCAAAGTGAACACCGTTGTTTGCAGCCTAAACAAAGACGAGGAGATGGTTTCAAGCATAATGCAACTTCCTTTGTCTCAGTGGAAAATTCTCCGCTGCCAAAAGAACGCAAGAAATATGTCAATGACCATTTCTGACGATGAGTTTGAAATGTTTTGCAACCGCAATATCGGATTCAAAGGCACTATCATTGAGAATGATATGTACAACACGTACATAATCATCAACCCGCAAGGCAATTTGGTATTCAATAGCGGTCTGACATATACAAAATGTGGAAATGTTTTGACAGACAATATTGACGAATTACTTGTCGGATACCCACTGCGGATTGATGAATACAACAAGCGAGAAAAATATGCAACATAATGGCGGAAGCCGAAAAGCCATAACAGAGTAGGCAAAAATTCAAATACGTTACAAAAATGTACACACAAGACGAATTGGACAACCACGCCAATCAACTGAATCCCAACAACGATGCGTACTGGGAATCACGCGGCTACAATGAACGTCCCGACGATTGGGAAGACATCGTTTATGGCTGCGAGTATGATGACGATTACTATTTTGATGATTAAATCATTTTGGTAATCCAATGGAACTTTTGTGGCAGCTTTTTATTTAATAATTAGTTGCCACATTGTTTCAAAAAAATGTTTGGAAATATATCATTGCTCGTCCCACTAATTGAGGCTTTGTCCGGTCCGTCAATTTGGAATAGAAATTGATATTTTTCCTCAAAAAGATGGCACATTCCCAAAAATGTGCTATCGTTTGCAAACGAAAATCCCCGTCATCTGGCGGGAACGGACATATTAAATAAAGGCGTTACAATGCGCTTTGTACTTGACTAATTGAAATTTGGCCATTTCGATAATCCTTCAAGAGCAAAGCAACGGTGATGCCCTCTTGATTATGTTGATAATACGCTGTGCAGTATTGTGCGGTGGTTTTATGCATATAATTGTGGGGCTTTCGGCGTTGCTCGTTTCAGAAGGATGGGCCGGCCAAAGCCTCAATTAGTGGGACGAGCGACAAAGTAAAATCCCACGTTTTTGTTTCTTATGGCTTCTAATCACAACTTAATACAATAACTTCTGATTCGGGATTTGCAGAAAAAAACATTCAAAATTATGAAGAAAAGATTAATTTTCGGCTTGGCAGCATTGCTGACATTCTCGGCAGGCTTTGTTTCTTGTGGCGATGACGACGAAGAAGAAACAACCACCACGACCACAACAACTACAACCACCAACAATGGCAAGGAAGGCAAATACACCGTTGCTTACGATGCCGAAAACGCTTTTGGTGCAACTGGTTCCACTTCGGATCTTTGGGAAGAAGTGGACAACGGCACTGAAATCACAATCAAGGGTCAAGGCAAATTGGTTTGCGCTGGCAAAACCTTTGTCGGCTGGAACACCAAGAAGGACGGCACCGGCACACTCTACAAAGAGGGCGACAAATTGAAGGTTACTTCCAACATCACACTCTACTCCATCTGGCAGTAGTAGTCTTGCGGACGACGTTGTTTTCCACCAATCTCCACCCAAAACCAAAAAGTTGACTTCCGACCTGTGTCGAAAGTCAACTTTTATTTTGTAGCAATAATTAATTGCCAACTAAACCTCGTAATCCATACATACGCGGAGTTTGACGACGGGGCGGACGGTGCCGGTGGCAACTGCGACGTGCGCGGGGTGAACAGCATAGCCCTTCAACGCTTCCTCGCTCTCCATCAATGTATCCAACATCACATCGGCATTGGACGAGGGCAACGGATTGGTATTGACATTAATCTCCAACAATCCCGGAACCTTGCCTGCCAGACCTTCGAGACCCGACTTGATTGCAGCCTTAGCCGCCGACTTTTCTGTTGCGGACAGTTCGTCTTTCAACTGCCATAAAATAACGTGCTTTACCATTTTGTGTATATTGTTTTTATCTTGTTAATAATTCTAACATTCTATCAAATCCAACCCTTGCTCCCTGTAAAACGGAAATTTCAAATCACTTGATATCAATGGGATTTTTTCGGTGATTGCTTGGGAGATTATGATGTGGTCTGACGGGTCGTAATGGTTGAAGGTTTCGTTGAGGACGAGATTTGCGTATGTATCGGCGACCTCTTTGCGGAGAGGAAGGATTCGGATATCGAGGTCATCAGTTACTGTATTAATGACATCTTGCGCCTTCTTCCACTGTTTGGAACGGATTTTTTTGTTGTTGAAAAGGACGATAAGTTCACGCAAAGTCTCAAAACTTGCGTAGAGGGTGCAAGAATAGTCGTCAAACATATCGAAAACCTTACTGTCCATTTTTTTTGCCTTATAAAGCATATCACACACGATACAAGTATCAAGCATCAATCTTTTCATTTGTTGTCCTCCTTATTTTACTTGTATTCGTCCCTGAAATTGACCATCTGAGCCCTCAATTCAGGATCAAGGACTTCAATAAAACCTTCGTGTGCCACTGCCCACGCCATTCTACCCTTCTTTGGAGCGGCGGTTTCTTTTACTTCCTCGGTTGCTGATTCCGTTGTTATTTCTGTTATCATTTCGTTGTCTTTTTGTTTGTATTCGTCTCTGAAATTCATCATCTGCGACCTCAATTCGGGGTCGAGAACCTCAATCATTCCCTTGTGCGTACTCATCCACGCCCAAGCCTTTGAAACCTTTTCTTTCGGTTTTGTATCTGTCATTGTTGCCATAATAATCACCGTTTTAGATTTGATTTTACACCGCAAAGATAATGCAACGGAATGGAAAAGCAAAAATTTTTTTCCGCATTTACAAAAAAATCCTTACCTTTGCAATCCGAGCAAAAACTTATTTCGCAGCAAAACAATGTCAGAAGAAATCAACGAAGAGGAAAAGAACATACAGCAGCCCGACAAGGGCGACAGCGACGACAGGATAGCGGGCGGCGTGCAAAACCACCTGCATTTGAAGTCAGTATCGGGTATGTACCGCAATTGGTTCATCGATTATGCGTCATACGTAATCCTTGAACGCGCCGTGCCGGAAATCGACGACGGCCTCAAACCCGTGCAACGTCGCATTCTCCACGCTATGAAACGCCTCGACGACGGCCGCTACAACAAGGTAGCCAACATCGTGGGCTTCACAATGCAATACCACCCGCACGGCGACGCTTCCATCGGCGACGCATTGGTGCAACTCGGTCAGAAAGAGTTACTTATCGACACCCAAGGCAACTGGGGCAACATCCTTACTGGCGACTCAGCAGCCGCGCCGCGTTACATCGAGGCAAGGCTCAGCAAGTTGGCATTGGACGTTGTATTCAACCCCAAGACCACACAGTGGAAACTCTCTTACGACGGCCGCAACAAGGAGCCGATAACATTGCCAGTAAAATTTCCGTTGCTTCTGGCGCAGGGCGTGGAGGGCATCGCGGTAGGATTGTCGTCAAAGATATTGCCACACAATTTCAACGAACTGATGGACGCCTCGATTGCGTACCTGAGGGGCGAAGAATTTGTGTTGTACCCCGACTTCCTGACCGGCGGCAGCATCGATGTTTCCAAATATCAGGACGGCGCGAGGGGCGGCAAACTGCGTGTCCGCGCCAAAATCGAAAAGGTAGATAAGCGTATGCTCGCCGTCACCGAACTTCCCTACAGCACTACTACTGAGAGCCTTACGGAATCCATAAAAAGTGCGAGCGAAAAGGGCAAGATAAAAATCAAGCACATCGACGACAAGACGGCGGCAACGGTGCGCATCGAAATTACCCTCAATCCCGACGTGTCGCCAGACGTAACAATCGACGCGCTCTACGCATTCACCGACTGCGAAATTTCGCTCTCGGCAAATTCGTGCGTCATTATGAACGACAAGCCGCACTTCCTCAGCACCACCGAAATCCTCAAACATTCGGTGGACCGCACGGTTGCTCTCCTGACACAAGAACTCCAAATTTTGCTCAACGAACTTGCCGACAGCTGGCACGACGCGTCGCTCGAAAAAATCTTCATCGAAAACCACATCTACAACCTCATCGAGGACTGCGAAACTTGGGAGGCCATCGTGGAAACCATCGACACGGCATTGGAACCATTCAAACACCTATTGAAAAAGCCCG
This sequence comes from Bacteroidales bacterium UBA3824, assembly GCA_002393195.1. Taxonomy (GTDB): domain Bacteria; phylum Bacteroidota; class Bacteroidia; order Bacteroidales; family UBA3824; genus UBA3824. The sequence goes on from DGIK01000206.1 coordinate 13,304, forward strand.
TTACCATCGACGACATCACGCACCTTACAGAACTGAAAATCAAGCGTATATCCAAGTACGACGCTTTCAAGGCGGACAATTACATCAAGAGCCTCGAAAAACAGATGGAGGAGGCGCAATACAAACTCGACCACATCATCGACTATGCCGTGGAATATTATCAAGGCATCAAAGACAAATACGGCAAACTTTACCCAAGGCGCACCGAAATCAAGAGTTTCGACAATATCGTGGCGACCGAAGTAGCCGTTGCCAACGAAAAACTCTATGTAAACTGGCAGGAAGGCTTTGCGGGAATGGCGTTGAAGAAGGACGAGTTTGTATGCAATTGCAGCAACTTGGACGAAGTGATTGTGTTCCACAAGACCGGCAAATACACGATTTCAAAGATTTCGGACAAGTTTTTCATTGGCAACGACGCCATCTATGTAAACGTCTTCCGCAAGAACGACGAGCGCACCATTTACAACGCCATCTACCGCGACGGCAAGACGGGCATCACATACGCCAAACGCTTCAATGTCAAGGGCATCACCCGCGACAAGGAGTACGACCTCACGCAAGGCACCGACCACACGGAGGTTACATATTTTTCGGCTAATGCCAACGGCGAGGCGGAGACCGTGAAAATCGTACTCAAACCCAAGGCAAAACTCAAAAAACGCGCCTGGGAGTTTGATTTTGGCACGTTGGCGGTGAAAAACCGCGCCGCAATGGGCAACATCATCACCAAATATCCCGTCCACAAAATCACCAAGATGACCAACGGCGTAAGCACTTTGGGCGGATTGAACATTTGGTTTGACACCTCAATCGGCAAACTCAACACCGACGGACACGGCGAATACATAGGCGAATTTTCGGGCGACGACAAGATTGTAACAATCCGAAAGACAGGACATTATCGCATCACTGGCTACGACCTCAGCACGCATTTTGACGACGACATATTCCTGATTCGCAAGTTTGACCCCGAGGAGATTTATTCGTTGGCATATTATGACGACGACCTGTTGTTCTGTTACCTCAAACGTTTCAAGATGGAACTTTCCGACAAGGAGCAATACCTTCTCGGCGACAGTAGCGACAGCAAGTTGTACGACGTCACCGCCGACCCCTACCCTCTCCTGCGCATCACATTTGGCGGCAAAAACGAGGGCCGTCCCGAAGAGACTATCAACGCCGTGGAGTTCATCGGCGACAAGAGTTTCCGCGCCCGTGGCAAGCGCGTAAGCAACTACGAGGTTGCCACAATGAAATTTGAGCACAATCCCGACGCACCCGCCGAGCCCGAACCCACTGATTCAGAGGACAATCCCGACGACTGGGAGGACCCGGAATTTGAGGTAGTAAGGGTGGACGACGACGGACAGACGACGATGAATTTGATGTAAGAAAAATTACAAAGTGCTTTCGGCTTCAATTACTTCCATCTCGACCTCGTGTTTTGACGTTGACTTGTTGTAATTGATGCCGCAAAGGACTATGCGTTTGGAAAAACCTATGAGGCTTTTTGGATAGTTTTTGCGCTTGATTTGCGAGATGGCAGTGTCGGCGGTTTGGTCGTATTTCAATTCGATTACGATGGCTGGGCGCGAAGAATTTGGCAACGGAACAAAAACCATATCTGCAAAACCTTTGCCCGTAGGCAGTTCGTGGAAAATCCTGTAAAACGGCCTTGCAGCATAATATGCCAACGTTATGGCGCACCGCATAGAGTTTTCGTCGTTGAACTCCAAAATGGACGACGCTTCAAAATGATAGTCGTCGAAAGCACGCGCCACCTTGTCTTTTTTGAGGTTGATGGTGTCTGCCAAAAGTTGCTGCGACTGCCCAACCGCCTTAGACAATTCGTTCCAACCCGCAAAACGGACTGCATTTTCAAACTCATCTGCGACTTCCGTATTTGGGATTCTTACAGCCTGATTTTCAGGATTGTATGACAAATATCCAAGATGCGCCAACAATGTAAGAACATCGTCACTCGTCTCGATGTTTTTCATATCGTTGCGGAAACTCGATACCCTAACGAACTCTTCCTCACCGTTCATCATCCTGATGATTTTTGTGCGTACTTGGTCGGCATCAATATTAAGATACGATTCTATCGCCATAAAGGATGCCGTCTTTGACCAAAAACTATTGTAATTGCCCTTCAAAATCGACTGCATCACCGAAAAAGGATTGAACATCGACTTTTGGTCGCCGATGATGTAGCCGTCGTAGGCGTGGCGCATTAGTTCGAGATTCATATCGTGCGCCTTACACAAGACTTCCACCTCTTGCTCCGTAAAACCATAATATTTGGAAGTTCTGCCCGGGTCGATGATGCTGTATTCTACAAAATTGTTCAACGCCGATTGCGTTTTTATCTTTATAATCGGCAGGATGCCCGTCATATACACGAGGAGAAACACCTTGTTGGCCTTGTTGGATTTGAACATTGAGCGCAGAAAGTTGACATATTCGTCTTGAACATCTTGCTCAACATCCCTAACAAGCATATCCCATTCGTCAATTATCATAATAAAACGCTCGCCGGTCTTTTCATTGATTTCGGCAAGGGCTTTGAAGAGGTCGTCTTGCTCTTCCAAATCATTATACGCCTTCTTTAAATCAGAAACAATCCACTTTTGCGCCTCTTTTAGTCTATCATTTACGGGCACGTTGGCGAATGTGTTCCAATCTATATAAAGCGTAGGATATTTATTGAGATGTTTCTTATAGTCAGGCGATTTGGTGATTTCCAAACCTTCAAACAGAACCGACGAATCCATAGACCTATCATAATAGGCATACGCCATCTTTGCCGCCACCGATTTGCCAAACCTCCTCGGACGGGATACGCACATAAAACTATTTTCAGTGTCAATATTTCTGTTGAGAATATTCAACAGACCCGACTTGTCGATGAAATCGCCATTTTTGACACGACGGAAATCAAAGTTTCCGTAATCTATAAACTGTCCCATAGTAATCTGTTTTTATTGCATCCGCAAAGTTGAGGATTTTTTTTGGGAAAAACAAATAATTTGTATCTTTGTGTCTTGAAATGTTGCGCGAATTGCTGAAAGATGCAGGAATAAAGAAAGAAGTTGGACAAAACAAATTTTTGAACACTATGGGAATATATTTAAATCCATCGAACAAATTGTTCGGAGAAACATTGTCGGCAGATATTTATGTCGATAAAACGATGTTGCTCAGCGAATTGAACGAGTTTATCGACAAGGGCAACAAATATATTTGTGTCTCGCGTCCGCGACGGTTTGGCAAAACCATCGCGACTAATATGATGTGCGCCTACTATTCCAAAGGCTGCGATTCGAGAGAGATGTTCAAGGATTTGAAGATTTCCAAGGCTGACAATTACGAAAAATACCTCAACAAACTGAATTTCATAGCAATAGACGTAGCCAGCGAATATCAAAACGCTCCTGAAAGTGAAGGAATGCTTGAATTGCTAACAGAAAGATTGCGCAAGGAATTTAAGGAACAATTCCCAAATGTAAAATTTGCTGACAACGCGACCTTGGCGAATTGCATTCAAGAGGTTTACTCTGCCACAGGCGAACAATTTGTAATCATACTCGACGAATACGACTGTCTTGTGCGCGACCAATTTGGAACACATTTGTTTGGCGAGTATTTGAAATTTTTGAACGGATTGTTCAAAAGCAACACCCTGCGTCCGGCTATTGCACTTGCATACATCACAGGAATTTTGCCCGTGGTGAGGGACAGAGTTCAGAGCAAACTCAACAATTTTGAGGAATATACAATTCTTAACGCATACAATCTCGCTGAATATGTGGGTTTTACTGACGAAGAAGTAAAACCGCTTTGTGAAAAATTCGGCGTTGATTTCCAAGAATGTAAACGCGAATATGACGGATACGCCCAAAATGGTTTTGAAATTTACAATCCCGAATCGGTAGTTAAATGTATGCAGACCAAAAGCATCGAGAGTTTTTGGAGCAAAACATCTACATATCAAGTAATTACCGACCGTCTGAAAGAAAATTACAAGGGCATAAAAGACGACGTTGTACGTATGATTGCGGGCGAAAGCGTGAAGGTGGACACTGGTATGTACCTCAATACAATGACCGATTTTGTGGTGAAAGACGATGTGCTCACTTACCTTATTCACCTCGGCTATTTGGCTTATAATAAGGACGACAAAACCTGCCGGATACCCAACAAGGAGGTAGAAAAAGAATGGTTTCGTGCGGTATCGATTCTGAAAAATTATTCCGTAACCGACAAGATTATCAAATCGTCGGAAGAACTTCTGAATCAAACACTTCTGAAAAACTGCCGCGCCGTAGAAAAGGCACTTGACAAAAGCCATATCCACGTCGCATCCAACCGCAGTTACAACAACGAGGACGCTTTGATGTCGGCGATATATTTGGCGTACATTTATGCCAAAAACGAATACACCGTCATCAAGGAAATGACCACCGGCAAAGGTTTCGCCGACGTGGTTTTCATTCCATTCTACCCCGGCAAACCGGCAATGATTATCGAACTAAAACGCAACGGCTCAACCGAAAGCGCATTATCCCAAATCCAAGCCAAAGAATACTACGACAGTTTGGAGCATTACCAAGGCAATCTCCTTTTCGTCGGCATCAACTACGACGAAAAATCAAAGAAGCACCAATGCGAGATATTGAAGTTTAAGAAGGAATAAAATTCTTCCACCAACCTTTTGATTATCAAAAATATTTTGTAAAATTGGACAAATTTAAAGTGGCACTTTAAATTTGTCCAATTTTACTTTAACAAATTGCATTTCAATTAGTTGCAAGCATCACATTACTATCCGTAAAAACTTAAAAAAAAAGTAACATAAACCTTTATAAATATTTTGTATCTTTGCGCCCTGAAATACAACACTATACTACAATGCAAGACATCAGAAACATAGCGATAATAGCGCACGTTGACCACGGCAAGACGACCTTGGTTGACCGTATTCTGCATCAGTCCCATCTGTTCAGGGACAATCAGGAGACCGGGGATCTCATCCTCGATAATAATGACCTCGAACGCGAACGCGGCATAACGATTCTTTCCAAGAACGTTTCGGTGCGTTACAAGGGCGTCAAAATCAACATCATAGATACTCCCGGACACTCGGATTTTGGCGGCGAGGTGGAGCGCGTGCTCAATATGGCTGACGGCGTTATTTTGCTCGTGGATGCCTTTGAAGGCCCGATGCCGCAGACTCGTTTTGTCTTGCAGAAGGCAATCGAACTCAAATTGAAGCCTATCGTTGTAGTAAACAAAGTCGATAAGCCAAACTGTACTCCCGAACAGGTGTACGAGCAGGTGTTTGACCTGATGTTTAGCCTCGACGCCACCGAAGACCAACTCGACTTCCCCGTGGCATACGGCAGCAGCAAGGTAGGTTGGATGGGTCCCGATTGGAAGACCCCCACCCAGGATGTTTCGTACCTTTTGGACCTGATTATCAAATACATCCCCGCGCCCAAAGTTGTAGAAGGCCCGTTGCAGATGCAGATTAGTTCTTTGGACTATTCGTCGTATCAAGGCCGCATCGCCATCGGCAGGATTTACCGTGGCAGCGTCAAGGCGGGACAGACTGTTGCCGTGATGAAGGCAGACGGCTCCATCGAAAAATCCACCATCAAGGAACTCTATACTTTTGAAGGTCTTGGCAAGGAAAAATGCAAACAGGAACTCCAATGTGGCGAAATCTGCGCAATCCTCGGCCTCGATTCATTCGACATCGGCGATACTGTTGCCGACCCCGAAAACCCCGAAGAACTCGCCCGCATCCACGTTGACGAGCCTACGATGAGTATGTTGTTCACCATCAACAATTCGCCATTCTTCGGCAAGGAAGGCAAATTTGTAACGTCGCGCCATCTCCGCGAGCGTCTGATGAAAGAGACCGAGAAAAACCTCGCCCTCCGCGTCGAGGACACCGATTCGCCCGAAAAACTTCAAGTATTTGGCCGTGGCATCCTGCACCTCGCAGTGCTCGTCGAGACCATGCGCCGCGAGGGTTACGAGCTCCAGCTCGGCCAGCCCAAGGTAATCATCAAGGAAGTGGACGGTCAGAAGTTGGAACCGATAGAGCAATTGACGGTAGAAGTTCCCGAGAATTTCTCGTCGAAGGTCATCGACCTCGTGCAGCGTCGCAAAGGCGATATGCTCAGCATGGAGACCAAGGACGACCGTGTATTTATGGAATTTGCGATACCGTCGCGTGGCATCATCGGACTTACCAACCCGATTCTCACATCGACCGAAGGCGAGGCTATCATTGCGCACAGGTTCAAGGACTTCGAGCCTTGGCGCGGCGAAATGTCTCAGGAGCGCAATGGTTCGCTCATCGCGCAGGAGACCGGCACTGCCATCCCCTACTCCATCAACAACTTGCAGAGCCGTGGCAAATTTTTCATCGAGCCTGGCGACGAGGTTTATACCGGCGAAATCATCGGCGAGACCACACGTCAAGACGACATCGTTGTCAACGTCTGCAAGACCAAAAAGCTTACCAATATGCGTGCCGCCGGCTCCGACGACAAAATCTTGATTGAACCTGCTACCAAGATGTCGCTCGAAGAGTGTATGGAATACATCAAGGCCGACGAATACGTAGAGGTAACGCCCAAGAGCATCCGCCTCCGCAAGATAATCCTCGACGAGACGGAACGCAAGCGCGCCAATAGGGAGAGCAACTAATCAACTTTCCCTTATTTGGTCTATCCGCGCCAAGAGTTCCGCTATCTGACCGTTGAGAGCGGCGATTTCGCTCTGCTTATTGACATCAAAACGGAAAAATGCCATCGTGCTTTTGAGTTTTTCTGCCTGGCGGAGCGATTCAGATGCGGCGGTAGAAAGTTGTTCGGCGGTTGCAGCGTTCTGCTGCGTGATGTCGTTGAGTTGCTGTATGGCGCGATTTACCTGCGAGGCGTTTTGGGTCTGCTCCACGGTGGAGGTGGTGATTTCTTGTATCAACTGCGATGTACGGCTGATTTCGGGGACAAGCACCTCCAACTGATGGCTCGAATGTTCGGCCTGCTTGACGACATCGGCGGTCAGGGCGTCGATTTCACGCGCCGCCAACTGACTTTTTTCGGCGAGTTTGCGCACTTCCGACGCCACCACGGCAAAGCCCTTGCCCAATTCGCCCGCACGTGCCGCCTCTATTGCGGCGTTGACGGCAAGAAGGTCGGTCTTGCCAGCTATTTCATTGATGATGCCTATCTTTTCCGACATATTCTTCATCGCCGCCACAGTGGCTGTTACCGACTTGTTGGCTACCATCACGCTATCTACCACGCGCTTGGTGATGTCGGCAGTGGCGCGGGCATTGTCGGAATTGCGTTGAATACTATAACTAATATCCTCCATCGCCGACGAAACCTCCTCGCTCGCCGAAGCCTGTTCGTTGGCACCGTGAGCCATACTCATCGACGAGCGCGAAAATTGCTGCCCGTAATTGTTGATGGCGGACGCCGTGTCCTTCACCTCGCCCACTATCTGTTTGAGCCGGTCGGTCATATTGGCAAATTCCTTGTACAGCGACGAAATCTCGTTATGAAAATATATCCTGAAATCCATCTTGAAAACCATATCGCCTCTGCTGAGTTTTTTGCAGACATTGAGCACCGACACCAGCGGATAGCCCACGCGATAGCCTATGAAAGTGCCTACTGCATACACTATCAGCAACAATATCAACGTAGTAACGAGCAGCGAACCCATCGACGACATCACATTGACCTTTGCCTCACCGCTGCCCGGCAGGAACACAACAGACCACTTATTGCCGGCGTCGTCGATGTCAAAAGACCTCGCCAATCGCACGGGCGCATCGGGGGCGTAAAAATGTTTTTGGTCGTTGACAAACAAATCCGAAATATCCATCTCCTTGCCAAAAACTTCCACCACACGCTTGCCAGCAGCATCGGAATTTGAGGGGCAGGAGATGATATTGAAATTCCTGTCGCATACCATCAAACGGACATTGCTGCTATCGAGATTGAACGGCTCCACGCTCCTCTGGATATAATTGGGATCTACATAACATACAATGCTGCCGTAATACGCCTCATCGCGCACCATCGGCACATACACCGGCACGGCAAGACGCTTGATGCCGTTGATGGATTTCAATTCGGGCGGATAGCAGGTAACGCCCTTCTGACGGCGCACCTCCTCGCATTGCAACTCCGAAAACTCAAAATAGCCATCCTTGACCACCGCGCTGTCTGTAATGGCAAACATCATCGCAAAACGCCCGTACAACTTCTTGTATTCGGGGTCTTCCTGCAAATCTTTTTCCTTGCCGTCGAAGGCGAGCCACTCCCAATACATACCCACGGCATAGCAATTGTCGAACCCCGCGACGCTACTTTGCAGCATCGCAATGAAGGCGTTGCGGTCGGCGCGCACCGGCGAATGTTCGTCCCTGACCGACACAAACGCGCCGCCAAGCACCTCCGCCGATTTTACGATTTCGTTCATTCTACCCACGACTACATCCTTGATGACATCCGACGTGGACGACAACATCGACTTGGACACCACCCGGTAAGAATCGCGCCCAATATAGAACGAATTGACCAGCATCGATATCATCACCACCAAGGCAACTCCTACCAATGCCCACCTTATCGTGCAGCCCACACGGCTCGAATACAATATCCTACGTATTGTGCCAAATACGCCATCGCTTTTATTATTCGCCATAGTGCATAATATTTTTATAGGTGTTAACGACTAACACAATTTTCACATCTTAATCTCAAACTTGTCCATATTTCTCAGATGCGGATGACCGGCGCGGAATTTGCGAAGTCGCTCTATATCAAGTTCATAAAACGCCACGTCCGAACCTTGGGGCATCAGAAAATCTATCCTGCCGTCGGGCGAATACACCATCGACGCGCCCAAGCCGTTGCAATTGAGCACATACGAAACATTCTCCAAAGCACGGGCGGCGAGCAGCAGGCTGCGGTCTTGCTGACGGCTCGACGGCCACTGCGAAATGCATATCAAGGCATCGTAATCGCCGCCGTTGTTGCGGCACCACACCGGAAAACGCAAATCGTAACACACCACCACCCTAAACATTATGCCATTGAGCGGAAAGGTGAGCAATGAGTCGCCCGGGGCAACGTTCATCAACTCAAAATCGCCAAACAAATGCCTCTTGTCGCAATAATACTCGCTGCCGTCTGCCGTCACCACATAAAAACGATTGTGGATGCAGCCCTCGGACGCAAGATAAAAACTTCCCGCTATCGAAATCCTAAATTCCTGCGACATCTGGCGCAAAAATACAATATTTTGGCTGCCGTCGATACGCTCGCCCGGACGCAAATTCCACCCGGTATCAAACACCTCCGGCAATAGCCATAAATCGCCCGGCAAGGCGTGACGGCAAGCCATCTCACGAATATTTTCGATGGCAACATCGCCATTCTCTGTGTTTTGCGACTGTACAAATACAATTCTCATTTTTTTATTATTTTTTGATTTTTGATTTGTTGAGGAGTGATTTTTGATTTTCAACTTTCAACTTTCAACTATCATACAAATTGGATTCCATCATTGCGCGTACTACCTTTATTTCTCCGTATGTGCAACCGCTCACGCCTTCCAAGACGCTCTTGTCGGTGGCGTTGGGGTTTTCGAGGATATGCATCTTGATGCGCTCGATGACATCCTTTTTCATCAGACGGAATGGATCCACTTCGCCTTTTGCAACATAATCCGCCAAATGTCCCATTATAGTTGCAGGGGTCAATTTGCGCTCCGACGCTATCTCGGCGACAGTCTTGCCGTTGTTATAAAGATAATACGACTTTTCGGCTGTACTAAGGCTCTCATATTCAGCCTCTTTCATTTGAGAATCGGCATCAAAGAGCGGACTATTAGCATTGCCAATATGAGGCAGCAATATTTTCAAAATCTCCGCAATATACGGTTTGCCTTTGCCTTTCATACCCGTAATCGACATCAAATCCTTGACTGACGACGGTTTTTTGTTGGATATTTCCAACAGCGTCTTGGTGGCAACGACGTCGGTGGACTTCATGTTGAGGTTGTCAGCCTTGTCCTTGCGCCATTGCACGAGTTCGTTGTAGAGTTCGGGATTGTTGGATATGTACTTGGACGTTACAGACGACGCATTGGGCTGCACACGCGAAAGTTTGGCACTGCCGCCGCCAGCCTCCTTGCTCAATTCCAACGATATTTCGGCTTTCAAAGTCAAGTAACGCTTGATGCTAAATTCATCTTTGAGACTGAAAAGGATGTTTTTTTTGAGGTCAAAATTGTAAGTGAGCGATTGGTAAGTCTCCAACAATTTGGCTTTCTTGGTCTTGTCGTCGCAATCGAAGGCAAATGTTTTGATGACGGGTTCGAGCAGGGTCTGCATCTTGTCGAGGTAATAGGCGCAACCTTTTTGGATGCGTTGGACGAGAGCCGGCTCTTTTTCCACGTCGGGCGTCGCGCTGTAACTGCTGCGGATAGCGTTCATAAATTTGACCGACACCGCCATCAACTGCGAAAATACAATGGAATCCAACCCGCTGAAAGCCATCTTGTTGCCCATCACCGACGACGAATACAATGTCAAAAATCGGTGCATACCTTGCAGGTCGTTGTAAATGGCGTTGAAATCAAACAACTCCGTAACAATGTCAAAAAAATACTCCCTCTTGTCGGCACACAATACCGACTGATTGGGCATATTTTGCTCCACCATCTCGGCGAAACTCCTCACCTGCGGGTCGCTGATGACGTCGCCCGCCGACAATGGACGCAGCAACACAAGCCCTTCCAACGTCCTGCAACGCGACAGAGCCACATAGACCTGTCCGTGAGCAAAACTATTGGCGGCATCTATCATCAAGTGGTCGAAGGTCAATCCCTGACTTTTATGTATGGTAACAGCCCACGCAATGCGGAGCGGTATCTGCGTAAAAGTGCCGATGACAGTCTCCTTGATTTCCTTGGTTTCGGGGGCAATGTCGTATTTGGTGTTTTCCCATACCATCGCGCCTACATGAATATCGCCGTCCTCGCCATTGCAACGCACATATACCCCGTCGTCGTCAAAACCTGTAACTCGCCCAATCTTGCCATTATAAAAAAGGTGGTCGAATGACGTGTCGTTTTTGAGAAACATCACCACGGCATCCTTTTTCAAGATGAGATTTTTTTCGACAGGGTACGACGATTCGGGAAATTCGCCCTTAATCTGAGCGGCATATTCACGTTGCTCCGTCTCCAACCCAAGCAAATGCGTCTGATTAATGGAATCTGCCTGACGGTTGGTGGTAACGAGCGTAACGATGTCCTCGCCATTAGGCGGCTGATAATTAGGCATATAACGCGAATTGAGGGCGTTGATGGTATTGGCATCCACCCTACCCTCGCGGATATTGTTCAATAGCGTGATGAAAGTGCTGTCGGTCTGCCGGAACACGTGGTCGAGTTCTATGCAGACATACGAGGTCTTCCGCCACGCAATGCTGCCGAAAAAGTAATACGAATCGTAATACGGACGCAAAATTTCCTCGTCTTCGGGACGGATGACCGGCGAGAGTTGCTGCATATCGCCAATCAATAGCAATTGCACCCCGCCAAAAGGCTTGTTGCTGCGACGATAACGCCTAAGCACCTGATCCACAGAATCGAGCAAATCGGCACGCACCATCGAAATCTCGTCGATGACAAGGAGTTCGAGGGTCTTGATGACGCTGATTTTGCGATTGTTCATCGCGTTTTTGCTTTCGAGGGGCGATTCTGGCGTCCTCGGTCCAAATGGCAATTGGAAAAACGAGTGCAAAGTAACCCCGCCCGCATTGACCGCCGCCACGCCCGTAGGCGAGGTTACAACCATACGCTTTGGGCAGGTTCTGCGCAATTTTTTGAGGAAAGTGGTCTTTCCCGTGCCAGCCTTGCCCGTCAAGAAAACATTGCGCCCAGTGTAATACACGTAGTCGAATGCGAGTTGAAGCCTTTCGTTCTCCTGATAGTCCTCCATTTAATTCATTAGTATTAT
>DGIK01000228.1 GCA_002393195.1 Bacteroidales bacterium UBA3824
CGTATCGTCAACGAGCCTACCGCAGCGGCTCTCGCTTACGGTCTCGACAAGGGCGGCAAAGATATGAAAATCGCCGTATTCGACCTCGGCGGTGGTACATTCGATATTTCAATCCTCGAACTCGGCGACGGCATCTTTGAGGTGAAATCTACCAACGGCGATACGCACCTCGGCGGCGACGACTTCGACCACAAGATTATCGACTTCCTCGCCGACCAGTTCCAGAACGAAAACGGCGTTGACCTCCGCAAAGACCCGATGGCTTTGCAGCGTCTCAAAGAGGCTGCCGAAAAGGCAAAAATCGAACTTTCGTCTTCGGCTTCCACGGAAATCAACCTTCCGTACATCATGCCCGTCAACGGTGTGCCGAAGCATTTGGTAACAACCTTGACCCGTGCAAAATTTGAGGCAATTTGCGACGACCTCATCAAGGCTTGCATCGCTCCCTGCCGTCAGGCTCTCTCCGACGCCGGACTCAGCGCAAGCGACATCGACGAGGTAATTTTGGTAGGCGGTTCGAGCCGTATCCCGGCTGTTCAGGCCGAGGTAGAGCAATTCTTTGGCAAGAAACCTTCCAAGGGCGTCAACCCCGACGAGGTAGTGGCAGTAGGCGCGTCCATCCAGGGCGGCGTATTGACCGGCGATGTCAAGGATGTGGTATTGCTCGACGTTACTCCGCTTTCGCTCGGCATCGAGACCATGGGCGGCGTGATGACCAAACTCATCGAAGCCAACACCACCATCCCCTGCAAGAAGACCGAGACCTTCACCACCGCCGTTGACAACCAGCCCTCTGTGGAAATCCACGTACTCCAGGGCGAGCGTTCTATGGCAAAGGACAACAAGACCCTCGGCAAATTCCACCTCGACGGTTTGCCACCGGCACCGAGGAACGTTCCGCAAATCGAAGTTACATTCGACATCGACGCCAACGGCATCCTCAATGTTTCGGCTAAGGACAAGGCAACCGGCAAGAGCCAAAACATCCGCATCGAGGCTTCTTCGGGTCTCTCCGAGGCAGAAATCGAGCGTATGAAAAACGAGGCCAAGGCCAACGAAGCCGCCGACAAGGCTGAGAAGGAGCGCATCGAGAAAATCAACCAGGCCGACTCGTTGATTTTCCAGACCGAGAAAGCTCTCAAAGAGTACGGCGACAAGATTCCCGCCGAGAAGAAGGCTCCCATCGAGGCCGCCCTCAATAAGCTCAAAGAGGCTCACAAATCCGGCGACCTCTCCGCAATCGACGCCGCTTCCGCCGAGCTCAACACAGTATTCCAGGCCGCAAGCCAGGAGATGTACAACGCCGGCGCAGGTCAGGCTCAGCAAGGTCCTCAAGGCCCGCAGGCTGGTCCTCAAGGCGGCGCATCGTCTAACAGCGGTTCTTCGTCGTCTTCGACGACTGGCAATGGCGACAATGTAACCGATGTGGATTATGAAGAGGTGAAATAAGATAATTTGATTCAATAACTTAAAACCTCCGCGTGATGTGGAATGCATGGCGCGGAGGTTTTTTCTAAAATTATAACAATGTATCTAAGCAAACTGTGTATAAAAAATTTTCGAGGTATTCAAAAGTTAATATTAGACTTTAATAAAAAGTTGAACGTGATCATCGGTGCAAACGGACAGATGAAATCATCAGTTATTGATGCAATCAGATTATTTTATTCATGGGGTGAACCTTACAAGGATTTGGAAATAACGAAAGATGATTTTTATGTTGACCTTTCCGATAGAAGCCATCCAAACACATCTTCAAAGATAGATATTGTGTATATTTTTGAAGACTTAACCCCAAAACAACAAGGGGCATACTATCTTTATTTAGAAAAAAAAGACGATGGCACACTTTGGGCAAGGGTGCATTTATGTTACGAACTAATAGAAAATGGTCGGATTCGTCCAACTGCGTTTATAGGCAAAGAAGATAATAAGCAGCGAATAGATTGGGATACAATTCATTATTTCAAACATTATTATCTGGGTGCACTCAGAGATAGCACAAAAGATTTAATGAGTACAAGGAATAATTTACTTGGTAAGGTTATAAAGAGAAAAATTGACAAATTACAAACAGAAAATGAGATTAAACAAATTATCAAAGATGCTAATAATAATTTGTTAAACCGGAATGAAGTTACTGATACAAAAATAGGAATTAATAAAAATTTGGAAAAAATAAACAAGGATTGCTTAAACAACGTAAATTTACATATAGAACAAAGCAGACTTGAATATATAGTTAATGCAATTAAGCCTTTTCTTCCTTTCGTTGAAAACGATAACGATAGTGATGGTTTTATGCTAACACAAAATAGTTTGGGCTATAATAATTTGATTTATATCGCCACTGTACTGAGCGATATTAAAGATTGCCACCAGGAAGATGATGTTAGCATATATACACTCTTGATTGAAGAGCCAGAGGCTCATTTGCATCCACAATTGCAAGTGAACCTTTACAATTTTCTCAAAAGTGCAGATGATAATATAAATAGTCAAACGTTTATTACAACCCACTCACCTACACTGACTTCTAAAATTCCATTGGAAAACCTTATTCTATTGAAAGAGAACAAGGCATTAAGGGTTGGTGATTGTTTCAAAGAGAGAGAACCCGAAAATATAATACGAGATGTAAAGAACACCAAAACATTGACAAATAAAGATGTGCAAGATTATCGCAATATGATTGCGAGATATTTTGATGTTACACGCTCTCAATTATTATTCTCATCAGGTTGTCTTTTTATTGAAGGCATTTCTGAGTGTCAATTGGTTGAAACATTCTCATGTATTATGGGCAAATCTTTGACTGAACATCAAATAGAAATAGTTGATACTGATGGAACAGCATTTTATCAGTTTATGATGTTATTCAATTCATCCAACGAAAGCAAAAGATTGCCTATAAAAGCCGCGTTTGTAACTGATGAAGACCAATTTACAGACTCCAAGAATAAGGAGTATAAATTGACAAACCTTGTAGAAAACGACTATGCACAATTATCTGTTCTACGTAATGGTATTAATAATGGAGAAAAAAATGGACGCATAAATAATATGCTTTCAATGTCCAATAATCAACCCAATGTGAAAGTTTTTTCTGGTACAAAAACATTAGAATATCAAATATGTAAAGCAAATGTCTCTAATTACAAATCTACAACACAAGCCACTTGGTTGTTTGAATTAATTGGAAATGATCATCCAGAGGAAATCAAGGAAGTAAAAGCATATTTTGATAAAATAGGAAGTGATGAATTATCAGAAGAACAACAACAAAATGTTGCTTTATTGCTATGGAAATGCCTGCCAGGAAAAGCAGGTTTTGCACAGAGATTAGATGCTTTTCTCGCAGAAAAACTAAGTGGCGAAAGCGAAGTTAATTTTACTGTACCTCAGTATATACAGGACGCTATTAATCATTTAATTGCATAAAATGGAATACGAAATTACACCACAAAGACAACAATATTTGGATGCCAGAGGCTATATAATACTTACTGCATGTCCCGGTAGTGGCAAAACAACAAGTATTGTGAAAAAACTTTATTCTATTTCACAATATTGTAGCGAAAAATATGGGAAATACGCAGGTTATGCATGTCTCTCATTTACAAATAAAGCCTGCGATGAACTAAAAGACAGATACTATGATATGCATAAGGAAAACTTGTTGTCTCCCAACATAGTATCAACGATAGATAGTTTTGTAATGCAATATATCGTGCTTCCATTTTGGTATTTGTGCAAGGAATGTGGTGCAAGGCCTATTGTAATCAATGATGGGGAATCTTTGAATAACATATATTATAATAGAAGTACCAATAAAAATGGAGAAGAGGAAGTGTATCTTACTAGGGTATTGAGTAAACATGCAAAATTGTTTCATACATTTGAACCAGCGAAAATAGAACGAAGGCAACATTTTTACACATGGAATAATAATGCAATACAAGATGAAAATATAAAACAATATTGTGAGGACTCTTTTTTATATCGACTCAAAAAAGGGTTTATCACAAGCAGTGACGCAATGTGGATTGCTTGCGAAATACTACGCAAACATAATGATATTGCCTGTGCCTTAGTATATAAATTTCCCTACTTAATAGTTGATGAAGCACAAGATAGTTCGGAAATGCAGTTTTATTTTTTTTCTTTGCTGATGAATTCGGGACTTGAAAATTTAGAGTATGTTGGGGACGTTTGTCAAGCAATATATAGTTACAGAAATGCGCATCCCGAATATTTACAAGAATTAATGACAAATGAGCAATGGAATCATTTGGTATTTACAGAATGTAGAAGATCAAATCAGCGTATCATTAACTTATATAGCAAACTAAAACCAAGTAGTATTCCGTCAATAATTGCGCATAATGTTGAGGACAAAAACATTCCGATATTAGTATATCTATACGACGAACATAACAAACGCGATATTATAAGACATTTTCATAAAATATGTAATGAACATAATTTAACCGAAAGGAAAATACTTGCAAGGGGACGTACTTTATGTAAAACACTATCCGGAATAAAGGATACAAAGTTTAAATATTGGATGTCACCATTTCCGTATTTAATTATTGATGCAAAATTCGCTTTTGAGAATGATGACATGAACGATGCCTTTCGTAAAATACGAGTAGTATATGGAGAACTAAAATATCCAATTGACATTAATGCAAGAAAAGAATTTCTGCAATCCATTGAACATGATGCGGATTTTAATGCACGTATATATTCATTACTTCAAACTATACCTTCGTTCTCACTTACGTTTCGCGAATGGACATCACAAATGTCAACACTTCTAAAAGATTTTTGTGAGTTGCAAGATATTCCTGATTTACATCCTCGGAAGAAGGGTATAGATGGAATCAACATCAATGATTTAAAAGAATTAACAGTGGAACAATTTTATTTGTCAAATGATGAAAAAAGCGAATACTTTGACAATATTAATACAATCCATTCTGTCAAGGGCGCAACATTGGATGGTGTACTCTTGTTTTTATCAGAAAATAGTCAAGCACAAAACATTTCTTTAAATGATTTTCCAAATAATCCAATAGACATAATGACAGAAAAACAATGTATGATATATGTTGCTTGCTCACGTGCTACACAATTTTTGGCTTTAGCAGTGCCAAGTACCATATGTGAAGATAAAATAGCAGCAGCGTTGAGTTGTGTTGCATACAAATTGATAAAAATTAATTTACAAACAGAATTGGCTTTCAATGAAGAAGTTTAACATTTTTTTGATAAAACAACAAAAGTATATATATGTTTTTTTATATATTTGCATAATTAAATTGAAACGGTTTAATAGCATTACAATGACAAACAAACCACAAGAACAAGGAATCGTATATGTCTTGACAAATCCGTGCATGCCGGGTATTGTCAAAATTGGTATGACAGAACGCAGCGAGATGGACACAAGGCTTAGAGAATTATATACCACAGGCGTTCCTTTGCCATTTGAGTGTAAATTTGCATGCAAAGTGAAGAAGTCAGAATGTGGCAAGATAGAGAAAGCACTTCATACCGCATTTGCACCGCAACGTGTAAATGCCAACCGTGAGTTTTTTCGCATCAATCCAGGCCAAGCAATTGCAATTCTTGAACTTTTTCAACATGAAGTTATCACCGAGGAAGTTTCGCAAGAAATTGAAAATGACTTGACGCCAGAAGACAAGGCTGCACAAGAAAAATCAAAAACCAAACGCCCTCCAATTAACTTTTTTGATATGGGTATGCACGAAGGCGACATACTCGTTTTTAAACCAGACGAAAGTATCACTTGTTCTGTCGTTGACAAAAAACATGTTCTCTATCAAGGAAATGTTACATCCTTAACACCTGTTACGACCCAACTATTGGGCAAGGCATATTCAGTGCAGCCTACTCCGTTTTGGAAACTTAAAGAAGGAGGCAAGGATCTCATTGAGATATATGACGAAACATATCCAATGGAAGAAACTGACTAATAAATTTAGGACGTAACTTGTTCCCAATCAAATATTTCAAAGTCTTCCTGCATTCTACGTACTACAGAACTGTTTCGGCTGTCATCCATTCGTAACAGAGATAATTTACAAACATTCAGACATCATAAACACAGCAAACCTATGACAACATCTACACCTCGTCCCCCACTCAAAGAGCGTTCCCCGTGGCTTTGGGGTTGCCAAACGGTATTTCTGTCGTTTGTTGCACTTTGTTTGCTGATAATAATCGTGAACATTTTGTGTAAGAAATTTGACGGATTTCGGATGTACCACAGAGAAGTAGAGATTGTGCCATACGTGGAAACTTACATAGGAGGCTCAGACGATACTCTGCAAGGCTATTACCACCTCTATTGCTACCGCAAAGCCATAGATATAGAAAAACACAACCTGAAAAAGATATTAAAGTTTTTTCAGGACACTACAATAAAGAAAACAGTATTAGATGGTACAGTGGAACTGCACAAGCATATAACTGATTATAATAGGGAGTCCAATATTTTTTGGTTTGAAACCAGGGATTACTATGAAGCGTCGTATATCGATAGCGACCCAACGTATTTTGCCTCGTTCTCCACTTTTGCAGAACCACATGATGGTAGTTTCCCGAGATGGACGACAGATTTCACAAGGGAAACGGTTGGCAATGATTTCATAATCTCGTTTCCATACGATGTATTCAATGTTCAAGTCTGGCAGAAATTTATTGACATCAAAGACCACGACCAATGGCATGGCAGAAAGGACACTATCGACCGTGTTTATAAACTGAAGAACCCTCGTACCGATTCGATAGAATGTATCATCGAAACCAAAAGATTTCCAGACAATCAAATCGGATTCAGGATGGAAATATTTTGAGGATATTGAAAAATTTCATACATTTGCCGCGTTATAATTCAAAAAACAATGAAAAAAATCATAATTACGGCGGCAATGGCATCCGCCCTCGCCCTATCTTCCTGCCACAAGGAGGAGATTGTCAACGAGATTGTACAGGTGGACACCACAATCGTCAACGTTACAGAATATAAACCCTCTTTCATCATCCAAGACTTCGAGCCGATAACATCTACCGTACTGCCCGTGGCTCTGCATGAGGGCGACAAGGTGGCGATATGCGCTCCAAGCAACGCCACAAGCGACGAGGACATCCGCGACGGTATCAACACATTGAAATCTTGGGGATTGGAAGTAGTTGAGGCTAAGAATCTTACACTGAGTTACAGCCGATACTCCGGCACATTGGACGAGCGAGTAACAGCATTGCAAGATATGCTCGACGACGACGAAATCCGCGCTATCTTCATGACGCGTGGCGGATATGGCGCGGCGCAACTCTTGCCCTGCCTCGATTGGAGCAAAATGAAACAAGCTCCTAAATGGATTATTGGCTACAGCGACATCACCGCGCTGCACATTGCAGTCAACAATATGGGCATTGCGTCGATGCACGGCCCTATGATGCGCGGATTCAACAAGGATGCTGCAAGCGTCAACGCCCTCAAGACGTTGCTCTTTGGCGGCAAGGCAGACATCGAAATCCCCTACAACGACGATTGCGTGAAAGGCACGGCGACGGGGCGCATCGTGGGCGGCAACTTGTCGTTGATATATGCGATGAGCGGCACGGCGTTCGATGTCAATCCCATTGACGCAATCCTTTTCATCGAGGACACCGGCGAGGCCAATTATTCGGTGGACCGTATGCTCTTGAACCTCCAACAATCGGGCAAATTGGAGTTGCTCAAAGGCGTTATCGTGGGCGAATTTAGCGGCGGTTCGCAGGGCAGCGATTTGCCTCTAAATCAGATAATACACAAATATTTGGACCCGCTTGGCATACCTGTAGTATATGGCGTACAATCAGGACACGACACCGTGAACCTCCCGATAATCCTCGGTAACGAAGCCACAATCACTGTAGATGACAAGACCGCTAAAATCACTTTTTCGGGTTTCGAATAGTAATAATTAAATTGTCAATTGTCAAAATTCCACACCAAGACTCAATGTGAATAGATGTTGATTTGGGTTTAGCCAATTGTAATCTCTGTGCAGGCGTCGGTACGTCCAGCCGGCGCCGCCAACGATTGCAAAATCGCCTTCGCCGCAGCCAAATCGACAGCCCAAAACCACCTCTTCAAGGTCTGATGCTCCAAATTCGCCCAAAAACACTCCAGATTTGTAATTGATGTATGGAGTGTAACGGCTGTGTGCCAGGAAGTTGTAACGGAAATCAAGGAAGAAGTCCCAATATACGCCGCCATCGCAATTGCCCTCGTCATAACTGTAGCCACATTCTGAAATATAGTTGCTATTGGCATCGTCGTAGATTTTATGACGGTTGCCCTTTTCGTCAAGGTAATAATCGTTGTGAAACGTGCCGTCTGTGGCGTCGTACCAACCCAAGGGGCGGGTTTCAGTGTGTCGGACGTCGCGACTGCCTCCAAATTTTTGAGACATTCCGCCTCCCAAAAACACATTCGGATTAAATTGATACCCAACCGTTATCGATGGTCCGCCAACACCAAAATCGAGATTGGCGCTGCCCTCGCCTTCGAGAAATATGTTGATACCCTTGTTTTCATACGTGTATTCGCGCTGACCGAAACCTGTCATTGCCAACGTCAGCAAAATAATTGAGAAAAATATTTTCATGATTGATACTCCTTTTTTGAATTAAAATTCGTAACCCACTTTGAATAGAAAAGTTGCGCCGTCGCAGTCTTCTACCTGATTCAATTGAACACCTGCGGCTACATTGACGGCATGGCTGTAATTTTTCTTGAAGCCAAATCTCGACCCGACGATGAATGCACGGTAGAGGTCGTCGTTGTCGTAGGCGACATCCTTGCCGGTCCTGATTTCGATGAATGGCGCGGCGTTAGTTTTTTTGCAGAAGATGCATTTGATTGTTACATAGACCGGCATACAGAAATCGTTGTCAAGACGTCTTTCGTGTACTGTGCTGCTGTGCTGAATGATAGAGCCGTCGTCGCCGATGGTAAACCACTTGTTGATGATTTCGTCCTTCCTGAAAAATAGTCCGTAAGGCTTGGCTCCGATGCCCAGCGAAAAATGGTCTGAAAAGTTGTGGACTACATTGATGGAGATTCCACGAGTTTTGTACTCTGGTGATGGGGCAAGCTCCGCTTCCGAAATCACTGAAAACTTCTTCTTGCGCATCGCGGTGCTGTCGCCATCCTGCGCATAGACTCCGACGCTCGTCGCAAGCATCAGAAAAAACAAGATTAGTTTGTTCATGTTATAATGATTTTATTAAGTTTTTTCATCATTATAACACATTAGCACGGCCAAACCCTAAGTTAATTTGAAAAAAAACTAATTGCATCCAAACATTGCAGCAATCGATGCATACACGCCTTTCAAAGCCAGGAACAGGAAATAGCAAGCCACGCCGAGTATCACAATCATTATCGCCGACTTCCACGCGCTGCGGCGCACCTCGTCGATGACTTCCGCGTCGTCTTCCACAAATCCGACGATGAGGCGGTAATTTTTGGCATACGAGCGGTACAGAACATCGAGGAAGTCGCCCAAAACAGGTGTCAAGCCGATGAAACAATCCACCATGATGTTGTAAAGCACAGCCAAAGTGAGAGAAATAGAGCGAACCTTGAATAGCGACACAAACAGGAACGGCACCGACAACACGATTGTAAGGAAATCGCCCACGCCAGGAATGAAAAGACCCAATGCGGCATCAGCAAAGCACTTGTCCATCAGGAACGAGATGCCTTTTACGGTGCGGTACATCCAGTCGTTTTCAAGTTTTTGTTTAGCGAGTTCCTTTTTTTCGCGTCGTTTTTCTTCCTTAGCCAACGCACGTTCCATCTTGGCTTTTTCGATTTCCGATTCAAAGCCAAGGTTTTCACGGGCTATAGTCCTTCTTCGACTCTCCATTTCTAAGTTGTTAAATCTGAATGGTTTTCTTGCCTTCGAGAAAATCGTCCCAATCTTGGGCTGACATGCCCGTCGTGTAGTCGCCGGCAAGTTCGATGAGTGCCTTTTTGAGCATGTCGTGGTCGTCGGCGGTGTTGATTTTGCGGGCGGTCTCCTGTACGAAAGCGGCACGGTTGTCGATGGCTTTCATGCGCTCTGCAAACGCCTCCTTGATTTTGGCGTATTCGCGGTCATAAACCTCCTGCGCAAGTTTTTGCTGGAGGTGCATGGCTTTAAGTTGCGCAAGATTGTTGCAAAGGTCGATGCCTTCCTGCAAAACAGCATTGCCCTGCATTGCAATATCCACGACAGATTCTTGCGCAGCTTTCTCGCCAACGAGGGTGCGGGCTGTCTGTTCGGTGAATTTCATATCCTTGGTAATATTGTCGCGGAAATTCTTGACAGCGTTGGAGATATTTTCGGGTAGCTTGATTTCTTCGAGTTTCTGTACTTTTACAGTATTCACAAGATGCTCGTCGAGTTTTCCTGCGGTGATTTTTTTGGCGAGGTGCAAAAGTTTTACAATGTCGTCGAGGTGCTGCGCCGCCTTGCGTTTGGTGTCGGGAGTGGATGTTACAACGGCTGCAAGACGCTTGGTGATGTCCACTTCCTTGAGTTTGAGTTCGTTGTATTTGAGCGTATCGTCGGCGATTGCCTTTGTACGGCGTTCTATTTCGTCGGTATCAACGCTAATATCAACTGCGAGACCCTCGTATCTGTCGATGACGGGGTTGCAGGTCTTGTTCCATTCGTAGATGTCGCGCTCGTACTTGCGCTGTGCGCTGCCAAGCGTCAGAAATTTGCCAATTCCCGATGGCGGCTCCGGCTTGGTAACTTGCGCCTCGATGTAGTTTTCTTTGAGGCTGCCGAGAGTCTCCTGGCTGCTCTGGATATGGTCTTTATAATAATTGATGCTGATATTGGCGTCGTTGATACGTCGTTCGAGGGTGTGCATCTCTTTAAGGATTTCGTCGCGCTGTTTTTTGAGTTCGCGGGCCTCCGGGGTGGAGTAGATGGTGTCTGCGAGCGTCTCGAATTCCTTGTCAAAAACCTTGTCGGCATTGCGGGCAAATACCTCCGCCTCTGGTATCATCACGTCGTTGAGCGTTTTGTAAATCTCCACGAGCCTTACCTCGTCGGTGCGTATGGCAGCGACGTCGCTTGCTATCGCGCCGCGCAATTCGGCAAAGTCGCGGTGAAGTGCCGTAGCCTTCTGACCCGTCTTCACGTAATGCGAAATCATATTGATGCCCGCCAACACGAGCCCTACCGCCCTGTCTTTTTGAACGCTGAATTGTGATGCCGACCTCGACAACGCCTTTGTAAAACTATCGGACACATCGCCAATCAACGCGCCACACTTGCCGTAGATGCCATCGTAAGCGAGTTTTACATTTTGGTGCATCGACTCCACATCGAGAAACTGCACCGAATCAAAATCAAACAATTCCGGCATCGTTGCCTTGATGCTGTCGCCAAACAAGTCTATTAATAATAATGCGTACTTTTTATAAGATTCGCACGTGCTCTGCCTGACTTCCGAAAAATCAGACACAAGCTCGCGGATGGTGTTGCACGCATCACTGTATGCACCTGTCATATCGGAATATTTGGCAAAAATCTGTTGTGCCTCGTCCTGAACACGTTTGATAGCCTCCACGCCCGATACTGTGTTGATAAGTCCTGACGCAGCGTCCACAAGGCTCAGGTTGATACCATCAGTCAACAACGACTTCAACTGCCCAAGGATGTCGTCAGACTTCAAAAGCTTCTTATTGACTGTGCCAAACACACTGTCGGTGTCGCCTGCTTCCACCAATGCAGGTATTGTATATTCCTCCACGAGGGTAAAACATCGGCTGTTGGTGACAAAACTCTTTGCCACCGCCTCATCTTTGGTATTGTGGTAACACTCCCACACCAACCGGCTTATCTCTGGCGAATCGCCATTGATACCCAATTGTGCGAGATCTTCCTTCAAATCCCAAGCGAGGTCGCTGCGGGTAAAGGTGGAGCCGTCCTCTGCAAGCGTGTCGGCGAGTGCCTGTATCTTGTCCAATATCAATGCAGTATCCATAAGCGTTGAGTATTTCTTGTTTTTGACAATGTTTGATTTCATACGCGACAATCTACGTGTCGGTTGAGCGTCCAAATTTATTAAAAATTTTTGTCAAAAAAGCAATTGATGCAAAAAATATTAAAAATTTTTTTGTCCGTTGCTCCTATTATGATAACTTTGCACCATAAACTAAACTTTTAGGAAACCGCAATGAACGAAAACATATTGGCGCTAAGCCCCTCTCTGCTGTGGAAAAACTTCCGCGAGCTGACGCTCATCCCTCGTCCCTCCAAGCACGAGGAGAGGGTGTCGAAATTCCTGCTTGAATTTGGCAAACAACACGCCGACGAAGCCTTCCAGGACAAGGCTGGCAATGTCATAATGCGCAAGAAGGCGACCCCAGGAATGGAAAACCGCAAGTCGATCGTATTGCAGGCGCACTGCGACATGGTGCCGCAAAAACGCAGCGACAAGACCCACGACTTCCTCACCGACCCCATCACCACCATCGTGGAAGACGGCTATGTAAAGGCCGACGGCACCACTCTCGGCGGCGACGATGGCATTGGAGTGGCTGCCATAATGTCTGTTTTTGAGGACAACACCCTGAAACACGGCCCCATAGAGGCGTTGATTACCGTTGACGAGGAGACTGGGCTTACCGGTGCCGACAAGTTGGCGAAAGACGCGCTCAAAAGCGAAATCCTCATCAACCTCGACAGCGAGGAGGAAGGCATATTTTATATAGGATGTGCGGGCGGCGTCAATGTCCACATCACCAAGCAATTGCAATTTGAAAACATCGACCCCAATCAATACGAACCTTACAAAATAACGCTTACAGGATTTCTCGGCGGACATTCGGGCGGCGACATTCACAAAAACCGTCCTAACACCGCCAAACTCCTCTTCCGCTTCATCAACGGCATCATTGGCAAGGTGGACTTCCGTCTCTCCGGCGCGGACAGCGGCGATATGCACAACGCCATCCCACGCGAGGCGCGAGCTTTTGTATTCGTCAACAAATCAGACGTCAAGAAATTAAACACCGCCATCAAAAACTTCCAAAAAGTAATCACCGGCGAGTACAAAAATTCGGACCCCGACGGCAAGATTGCAATCGAAAAACTCGAAACCCTGATGCCCCTCGTGCTCCAAGAGCAACACTTGAAGGACGTCAACCTCATCATCAACAGCCTTGTATCGGGCGTATTTGCGATGAGTGCCGACGTGCCGGGACTTGTGGAGACCTCCAACAACCTCTCCATCATGCGCATCAACGGCGGCACACTGAGGATACAATGCCTACTGCGCAGTTCGGTGCAGAGCCAGAGCGACTATCTCAAAGAAATCATCCGCCTGCAAGCCGAATATGCCGGCGCACGATGCGAATTTGAAGGCGAATATCCGGGCTGGAAACCCAACCCTCAGAGCGCAATCCTCGACCTCAGCAAACGCATTTATAAAGAGCAATTTGGCGCAGAGCCTGTGGTAACCGCCATCCACGCGGGTCTGGAATGTGGATTGATACTCGGCAAATATCCGAAGATGGACATGATTTCGTTGGGACCAACAATGTATGGCGTGCACACCCCCGACGAAAAGATAGAAATCGCATCCACGGAACGTTTTATGCAGCTGCTCCGCCAAATACTCGAAACTGGCATCGAATAACGGCGCGGTTTTTGCATTAAAATCATAAAAAACGTTAAAAAACAAACTCAACGCACTAAAAGCTAAACAGAGCATACGACACAGAATGTCAACATATAACATGAAAATCATGAAAAAAACAATCACCGCAATAGCAGCAGCAATGATGCTCGCCGCCACGGCAGGCGCACAGGAACAGCAGGACACTACCCGCAACACGGCACACTACATAACGCTCGACTTTGGCGGCGGATACCACAACCTCGTGTATTCGCTCGGCGACAAGGGCAAACGCGAACCCGGCATGGGCATCATGGGGCGCATCGGCTACCGCTACTTCTTCTCAAAACATTGGGGAGCAGGCATCAACGTGGTCTATAAGCAATCGCTCACTCACGCCAAAATCAATTATGAATCAGACCCCGAAAGCCGCATCGACACAGAAAACGAGGAGTATGATTTCATAATCCAATACAACAACCTCAAAGAAAAGCAGAAACAGACCTCAATCGCCATCCCGCTCGGCATCTACTTCCAAGGCAACATCACCCCGAAATGGAAGGCTGGATTTGGAGCGGGAGTCTCGATGCAGTTTGTCAACGACGACACATTCGAGATAGACGGCGGCGACATCTCCGCATACGCCTACTACCACAATGACAACGTTAAATTCAGCAATATGCCCAACCACAACCTGCCCGCGCCCAAAAGCGACTTCAAGTGCAGCTACGACTACAAGACGGCGTTTGGTGCATTTGCCGAAATCAACTTTATGTACGCCCTCGCACGTTGGGTGGACCTCGACCTCGGCATATACGGCGGCTACGGACTCTCAAAATCCACCAAGAGCAACGACCACACCTTATATGAATATAAGACCGAAGCCGACAATCATTACTACGGCGCGCTCAATTCCAACTTCACCAAAGGCAGTCGTCCGCTCGCAATCGGATTTATGGCTGGATTCCGATTCAAACTCGGCAAAAATCCTGTAGAGAAGAAACCCGCAGAGGAGGAGGTTAAGCAGGTGGTTGTAGTTGATAATACAAAACCTCAAAACAACCAACAGCAACCTGAAGTAAAGCAGACGGAAGAGCAACAACAGCCTGAAAATCAGCAAATAGCCGACAACAAAGCCGACGAGCAGAAACCGGAGAACGGTCAAGTAATCAATATCACCGACATCGTAAGCACCAATCCCAGCAATCAACCCGCCGACAACAACCAAAACGTAAAACCGGCTGACAATCAGAATGTAAAACCCGTAGAGCCCAAGAAGAACGAAAACAAAGTTTACACCGAGAAGGGCAAGGAGGTATATATCAATGGCAGAAAATATGTCGTAGTTGACACCATAAGGATGATAATCAACTTTGACCTCGGCGAATCGGGCAACCCCGACATCACCGTAGTTGACCAAACTCTCGACGACGTAGCCAAGTATTTAAAGGAGCATCCCGACTACAAACTGAGCATCGTAGGTCATACCTGCGACCTCGGTCCTGACGCCACCAACAAGCGCATCGGCCTCGCCCGCGCCAACACCGTTAAGCAGGAGTTCATCAAGCGCGGCATACCGGCATCGAGGCTCTTGACATCAACCAAGGCATCATCGCAGCCCCTCGTACCCAACACCTCCGACCAAAACCGCAGCCGCAACCGCCGCGTTGAGTTGGAGTACGTAAAATAAGGTTAAATTATCTACGACAAATTAAACGAATGCATATTCAATGTGTCATTAAATATGCATTCGTTTAATTTCTTTTTAAACAAACATTATAAAAATGAGAAAATATTTATTGTTTATCCTGACAATCCTCTGCGCCGCCACAATCACTGCGACGGCGCAGAATAATGTTACAGTTCAATGGAATTGCAGCAGCAAAACGCTCCCAAACGGCAATGTGGAGTTGCTATTTGACGCGACAATCCCCGACGGATTCCGCCTTTATTCGCCCTACAATCCAGAAGGTGCGTCCAAGCCGTTGTTGATTAAATTTGACAATCAGGACAATTTCACCACCGACGGCAAAATCATCGAACTTCAAAAGCCGGAGGAGCATTACGAAGAAATTTTTGAAGCGACCGAAAAGTTTTTCAAGAAAAACGCAAAATTCAAAATCGTAATCAAACCCACTGTCAATGAGCCATTTACAATTGACGGCAAGTTTGATGGACAAGTTTGCAACGACCAATTTTTCTGTGCGATGGTTCGCGACGAATTTCATATCAATGTAACGCCGCAAAAACCAAAATCGAAAGACACCGAAAAAAAAAACGAAATAACTCCCGCTGAGCCCGTAAAAAACACTCCGTCTGAACCACAAACAAACAAAACAGACAAAGACTCAGACAAGGCGCAACACATTGATACAGCGACGACTACGCCCATAGACACAGCCGCCGCACCTTCTTTCGATGCGGTCTCCACTACCCCAGCCACAGAAACCGCCACCACAACCGACGGCGAATCTATGTGGTGGGTGTTTGTAATTGCATTTTTGGCGGGACTTGCGGCGATATTCACGCCGTGCGTATTTCCGATGATACCAATGACGGTAACATTTTTCCTGAAAGACAAATCGGGCAAAGGCAAATTCAATGCGCTAATTTACGGAATATCAATCATTTTGCTATACACATTGCCCGTTGCGATACTTATTATAATTAGCAATATGATAGGCGGCGCAACATTCACGGCGGGCATTTTCAACGCATTGAGCACACATTGGCTGCCCAACATCATTTTCTTCGTGATATTTATGGTGTTTGCGCTGTCGTTTTTGGGAATGTTTGAGATTGTATTGCCGTCGTCGATAATCAACCGCGCCGAACAACGCGGCGACAAGGGCGGATTGATTGGAGTGTTTTTCTTGGCATTCGTGTTGGTGCTTGTAAGTTTCTCTTGCACAGGACCTATCGTGGGTTCGGTGCTTGTGGAATCGGCGTCGGGCGGCAGTAGTTACATAAAACCAATTGTTGCCATTTTGGGATTTTCGATAGCGTTTGCAATGCCGTTCACGCTGTTTGCATTCTTCCCCGAATGGCTCAAACAACTCCCAAAATCAGGCGGTTGGCTCAATACGGTGAAGGTAGTTTTGGGGTTTGTGGAATTGGCGTTGGGATTAAAATTCCTCAGCGTCGCCGACCAAACTTACCATTGGCACATCTTGGACAGGGAAACATATTTGGCGATTTGGATTGCAATAGGATTTTTGTTGACGGCTTATTTGCTCGGCAAATTGAAGTTGCCAAACGACAGCGACCTGCCGCATATCAAAGTGCCAAGGCTGTTGCTTGCCATCATAACTCTCTCATTCACAGTGTATATGATACCGGGATTGTGGGGTGCGCCGCTCAAAGCGTTGGCAGGATACATACCACCAATCACCACTCAGGATTTTGTAATCGACAACAACGAAACCACCGCCGCGCCGCAATCGCCCACAACGAGCAACCTCTGCAAAAAGCCGTTGTATTCTGATTTTCTGAAACTTCCGCACGGTATTCAGGCGTATTTTGAATACGACGAAGCCGCCGACTGCGCCCGCCGTCAAAACAAACCGCTACTCCTCGTCTTCACGGGTCACGGCTGCGTCAACTGCCGCAAAATGGAGGAAAATGTTTGGACAGACCCGCGTGTAAGCCAAAAAATGCAGAATGACTTTGTATTATGCGCACTTTACACCGACGACCGTACAAAATCCGCCGACGGCACTCACACCATCGGACAAGTGAATACGGAAATCCAAATTTCGCGCTACAACATCAACGCGCAACCGTATTACGTCATTGTTGACCCAAATACCGGCGCAATGCTCAAAACACCAATGAGTTACAATCCCGATGTGGAGAGCGTGCTGCAATGGATGGGAATTTAATGGGGGTGTCCTTACGGACAGAAATAATACAAATCTTTACAAATTCTACAAATTATTTATTTGTCTGATTTGTAAAGATTTGTAAGATTTCTCGCGAAGCGATTACTACTATAATCCAAACACTTCTTTTATTGCCTGTTTCAATTCGACTTCATCCATATAGCCGTTGATGGCCTCGTATTCGTCTTTGGCGGGATTCACGAAGATAAGGCACGGTATGCCTTCCTGAATCTCGTCGAAGATGGACGCAGCCTGCGGGCACTTGTCAACATCCACGTAAAATGTCTGAATCTTAGAGCCATACGCTTGCTGAATCTTATGCAAGACAGGTTTCTGTTTGTTGCACCAAGTGCACCACGTCGCGCCGTATTCGATGATGAACGGCTTTTTGCATTTCACCTCGTCAGTATTATAATTATAACACTTGGTGAGGAAAGTCTGTTCGGTAAGCGTAACAGTCTCAGCGGATTGCGCGTAAGTAGCCACCACCGGTATCAACATCAGACACGGCAGCATCAAGAATTTGAAAAAAGATTTCATAATATGTCAATGTTTTAAGGTTTTGCATATATAGTTGCACGGCGAGGTGGAAAATGAGGGGAAAAATGAAAAAAAAATACATCCACATCCATTTTCACAACAGTTTTTCGCTATAAAGAACATTTTGACATCCATTTGTATAGATTATTAAGTTACAGAACAATGAACAATAAGGAAAAATAATGCTTTTTTTTTGTGAAAATGATTAATAATTTTTACATTTGCCAACCCAAAAAAACAAATTATGTCAGACAAAGAGAAAACCATCAAGCCCGGATTGTTCGGGCAGAAACATTCAAGCCGCGATTATACAAAAGCGGAGTGTTGGGGTAAGAATCAGTTCAACAGTTCTTTCCCTGCATCACTTGTCGCGTATATGTACTCAAAGGACTTAAAGCCAATTTATATCAAGACCAACAAGGATAACAAAACTATTCATACTTCGATAGATAGCAACGAACTACTTGGTATAGACCCTCTTAGTGATGATGCATATTATAATTATGAGGCAGGTTTTTCCACATACGAAATGTTCTATCAAGGTGAAAGAGAAAAGATAGACCTCGTGATGATGAACAACAAAACAAAGGAATTACTCTCAGGTCTTGAAGTAAAACTAACTGCATTACCCGACAATACAACCAAGAGCCTTCCTGAAAAAGAATGGGGAACAGAAATTGTAATGCGTCCGCCTACAATCTGTTTCCTTGCTTGCAGCATCTGCGCCAATTACGAAAGTCCAAAAGACAAAGAAAAACTTCGCAAGATGCTTCGCAATGTTCCTCAAATAAATCATTGGGAAGAAATCAATGAAGTTTTGCCCAACTATGGAAAGATTCTTGATGCCATCCTTGCCATATCTGCCGATATGTGTAAAAATCAGAAACCTCTTATCATTCAGCCCGTTTGGAAGACTGATGGTAACAAAATGCGTCTTAAAGATGACTGCCTTGACGTTTTCGTTTGGTCTAATTTAGCAGTAATTCAAATGTGTTGCACCGAGGATGTGTCAACCATTAACAAAATCAACCGGTTCAATCGAACAATAATTTGGATTTACAAGATGTTGCTTGATTTTGTTACATACGACACATTCGATTACAAACGAATCATTCGTCTGCAATCATATAACCTTGCCAACGACAAGGCATTTGCCTTGCCCGGAACTAAGTCGCACGTATTTTTAGATTGTCCCGAAATCGTAAAACCGCGAATTTCAAAGTATGAAATCAAGAACATAATACTCGGCGGCGGTCAAGATTTGCTTAGTCCCGAACGTAGGTTTGATGCAGTTTTAGTTAATAGTACAGACATTTTCGAATAATTATTATGAGAATTGTAGATTTATTTTGCGGATGTGGCGGTCTAAGTTTGGGATTTCAAAATGCAGGTTTTGAAATAGTTGCGGCATACGACAAATGGAAAGCAGCATTGGACGTTTACCGTAAAAATTTTGCGCACACCGCAGAAGAACTTGATTTGAGCGACATTCAAAAAAGTTGTTCCATCATAGAAGAATCGAAACCCGATATGATAATTGGCGGACCTCCGTGTCAGGATTTTTCGTCAGCGGGCAAACGTAACGAGGATGGCGGACGTGGCGACTTGACCGTCCAATATGCCAAAATCGTCGCAACAATTCGCCCAAAATGGTTTGTAATGGAAAACGTCGCAAGAATCACTAAGACACAAAAACTTGTGGAAGCAAAGGAAATTTTCAAAAATGCCGGTTACGGACTTTCACAACAAGTATTAGATGCTTCATTTTGTGGCGTTCCACAACAGCGAAAGCGTTTTTTCTTAATCGGCAAACTTAACGAAATGGATGGTTTTATGGAACCGTTTATTCTTGGCGGGCTTGCACAAAGACCAATGACAATGAGGGATTATTTTGGTGATTCGCTCGGTTTGGAATTCTATTACAGGCATCCGCGCAGTTACGCCCGTCGTGGAATTTTCTCTATTGACGAGCCAAGCCCCACTATTCGCGGTGTCAATCGTCCTATGCCCACAGGCTATCAGATTCATTCCAACGACCCAGTCAAATCCAAAGAAGGAATCCGAGCGCTAACAATGTTGGAACGTAGCTACATTCAGACATTTCCTCGCTCATTTGAATTTTTCGGCAGCAAAACAGATATGGAACAAATGATTGGTAACGCTGTTCCTGTCAACCTTGCAAAATACGTTGCAACAGCAATTGCCAAATATCTTGCAAAACCACATTTTAATCGACATATTGAAATTGATTTTGACCAATGGGCTACCGAAGAACGTTTAGCATATTATGCAAGCGAACCTGAAACAGCATTTGGAATTTAATGTTGTACATACCATATTTAATGCACGGATAAAAATTTAATCCGCGCATTAAATTCTTATAAATTTGCATTTGGGAAATAACAAAAAATTAATTTTACCGCTATTGCAAATCCCAAAATATCCCACTACCTTTGCCGCGTAAAAAAATAAGTGTTTATCAAACAAGAATACTACTTTATGAAACTCACTAACTGTATCGAAAGTTTCGATGGCTATATGTGGAAGCGCGAAATCAACGTCCGCGACTTCATACAGCACAACTACACGCCGTATTATGGCGACGAAAGTTTTCTCCAAGGCCCCACTGCCAAGACCAAGGCTCTGTGGGACAAACTTTCCGAAATGTTCAAGACCGAGCGCGAGAAGGGCGTTTATGACGCGGAGACCAAACTCCCGCAGACCCTCACGACATACGGCGCGGGCTACATCGACAAGGAAAACGAAGTAATCGTAGGTCTCCAAACCGACGCGCCACTCAAACGCGGCATCTTCCCCAAAGGCGGCATCCGCATGGTGGAATCGGCATTGAAAGCATACGGATACAGCCTCGACCCCGCCACAAAAGAAATCTACACCAAATACCGCAAGACCCACAACGAAGGCGTATTTTCGGCATACACCAAGGACATCCGCGCCGCCCGCCACGCGCACATCATCACGGGACTTCCCGATGCTTACGGACGCGGACGCATCATCGGCGACTACCGCCGCATCGCCCTCTACGGCGTCAACAACCTCATCGAGGAGAAAAAACGCTTCCTCGACCGCCTCGACATCCAAGAGATGACCGAGGAGTGCATACAATCCCGCGAAGAAACCTCCGAACAAATCAAGGCTCTTGGCGACTTCGTGAAGATGTGCGCCAACTACGGTTTTGACGTTACAGTACCCGCCAAAAACGCTCGAGAGGCTGTTCAGTTTGTATATTTCGGCTACCTCGGCGCGGTAAAAGACCAGGACGGCGCAGCAATGTCGCTTGGCAGGGTGAGCACATTCTTGGACATCTTCATCGAAAAAGACATCCGCGAAGGCATCCTCACCGAACAGGAAGCGCAAGAACTTATAGATCAATTGATTATCAAATTGCGCATAGTCCGTTTTCTCCGCACTCCCGAATACAACGACCTCTTCTCCGGCGACCCGATTTGGGTAACTGAAAGCATTGGCGGACAAGGTGTTGACGGCAGGTCGATGTTAACTAAGACCTCTTACCGCATCCTCCACACCCTCGAAAACCTCGGACCCGCGCCCGAACCCAATTTGACCGTCCTGTGGTTCAACAATGCGCCCGAAAATTGGAAGCGTTATTGCGCCAAAATGTCCATAAAGACAAGCGCAATTCAATACGAAAACGACGACCTGATGCGCCCCGACTACGGCGACGACTACGGCATCGCATGCTGTGTATCCCCGATGAAAATCGGCAAACAGATGCAATTTTTCGGTGCGCG
>DGIK01000127.1 GCA_002393195.1 Bacteroidales bacterium UBA3824
AAGGCATATATCCTCTGTGGTATTTTGGTGGGCGTGGCGATATTGTGCCTATGCAAATAGTAATGAAATCACCTAAATGAAAAAAAGACGTACAATTAAATCTGTACGTCTTTTTTGATTAAAAAAAATCAAACAAACAATCAAATTTTTTACTGTAATCAATACAAAATATGAATTTTCTATGCTGCAAAATTACTGTTGTTTTCTGTTTTCCGCAATCCCAAAAATAAGGTATTTTCATTGGTCGATGCATCACTATTTTAAGGTATCAATTCCTCAAAAACTGCACTTTACTTTCACGAAAATTTCCGAATTTTTGTCGTACATTTTGAACATTCCTTTGTCGGCGTTGAAATAGTCGAACCCAAGGGCGATGTGCAACATATCGTTGACGGCATAATCGAATGTCGTGCGGTCATAAATGCCACCGTTGGTAACGTCGATGTAGGCAAATGTATTGATGTTGAGAGTGTTGCGGAACAGTTCTTTTGAAATTCTCACTGTTGCCGTGGAATTGTCGTTTTGGTAGGCATATTGAAAACTCAAATTCCAATCGCCGCCCGGATAAAAGTCAAGTCCGAGAAGTGCGTTTGAAGTGTTTTTGAAGGTGATTTCACCATTCAAATCGGGCTGTTGCGCTTCGTCAAAATTTCAGTCATTGAAATCGCCCACGGATTTTCTTTTTCAAACGGCATTTCAAAAGTTTCAATTACGGGCGCAAAAACTAAATCCATTGAAAACGATTTTTTCGCAAATTTTAATCGCAAAGCGTTTTCGGGGATTCGGATGTCGTCATAATCTTGCGCGAGAAATTCGCTATAATCCATCGGCGAAATTAAGTCGGTGATTCTCAGCGCGTCAGCCATGCCCCAAGTGATGATTTGACGCCCCGCACGTAGGTCAAAATTTCCGAAAGTTTGCGACACGTAAAGTTCCCTGATTTTGAAACCTGAATAATCTTTCAACAACGAATTGTAAACTGCATTTGCCGAAAAAAACAATTCAGTGTGATTTTTTGCCAATGAAAGTTCGCTGCGAAGCCTTGTGCGTGATGACATCCAATCGTTTGGTTTGCTGCATCTTACGGCGTGGTAACTATCGGCAAATCCCTTCACTTTCACCGAAAAATCTCCGTCGCTATCCTGTGCATAGGCGGCGACGGAGATTGACATTAACATAATAATTAATCGCAGTTTCATTTTACAGACCCTTTTCCAATTTTGCAACATTGAACATTTCGCCGTCGATTTTCAGATCAAATTTCAAATCCGAAAAAGTGAGGATTGTTTTGTGTTTTGTCTGCACGTTTTCCATCACCATTTTGCCGCGTGTCCAAAAGCCTTGCACTTGCTTTATGTCGCTGATGTTCAATACTCTGTGAAGTTTGCCGAGTTTGTCGTAATACTCCACTTTCACGCCCATAAAACAATCCTTGCGAATCCATGAAATGCGTTTAGAATAGATTTCGCGCTTGTCTTTCGGTACGGATTCCACGACGTAACATTCGTGTCCGTCGATGGTTTCCATCCGCAGAAATTTGTGGTCGTCCTCGTCGATGTTACGGTCGCCCATATCGTCGTAAGTGAAATCTGTTCCCATAAAATAGTCTGTCTTAGAGGAACTTCCGCTGATTCGGCGAGTCTTTTTGAGGGCGGGCATATAGAGCCATTTGTCGTCGTCCTTGCCAATTTCGTCGTAATTCCAAGTGAGGAAGCCCGTGCCCTTTACGTCGCCCGGATACGTGAAAAACATCATTGTCTTGGTGTCCTCGCCGATGTCCATCGCCCACGATTCCACCTTGCGCTCACGTTTGGAGCCGTTGGCCTTTTCCAACACCAAATCCATCTTAGCATAGCGCGTCTCGCCATCGGGATTGTCCTTCACTTTCTTAACAATCTCCCTGCCCGTAAGCGTCTGTGCATCAACCGAAAACGCAGTCATCAAAACTGCAATTGCCAATAAAAACTTTTTCATAATATTTTGAATTATTAATTACGAATTATGAATTGTGAATTATGAATTATGCATTATCCTCCTCTTTCCCAAACACTTTAAGAACCTTGAACAATGCTGGGGTGATGAACAAATCTGCCAAAAGTGCCGACATCAGACCGGCGACGGCGAGTGTGCCGAAGTGTGCAAATTGTATTGCGTCCGAAACAGAGAAGCCGAGGAATGTGGCGCAAATTATCACCGTGGTCATCACAATCGCCAATCCTGCAACCCTGAACGTCGCTTTTACGCAGTGTTCGTAGTTGCGGCGGCGGTTAAATTCGAGGTGAGCGTGATTGACAAAATGTATGGTATCATCTACTGCCAAACCCAAAATCATCGGGATTATGCAGGCGGTCATCATATCGAGCGGATAACCGAGCCAACCCATTAATCCTCCGACAAATACGGCGGGCGCGAGGTTTGGAATCATGCCAATCAAACCAAGCCTGATGTTGCCAAAAACTATCATCAACAAAACGCCGATAATCAGTGCCGAAAGTATCATCGACATCATCTGTCCTCGCGTCAGATATTGCTGCATTACAGTGAATTGCGGTAAATTGCCAACCACCGAAAACGCAGCATTTGGGAACAATTCTTTCGCACGATTTTGCAGACGGTTCATTTCGATTTCAATTTCGTTGGAATTGTAGTTGGAAATCTCGATTTGCAACCTCAGACGGCGGTATTCATAATCCATCCAATATTCGGATTCGGAGCCGCCAGCGTTTTCATATAGGAGCAACAGTTGAGCCACTGCCTCGTTGTTGTTTGGAATATGATAAAACGCTGTGTCATTGCTGTTTAGCGTGCAGTTCATGTCCTTGATGATGTCCAAAACCGACGAATGTCGTTTGGTGAGCGGATAGTTTTCAATTTCGTGTTCGAGGGTTTCGAGTTTGATGAGATTTTCAGGCTTTTTGGCGTCGCCCTCCTCCGGCAAAACCACCATCAAATCATACGAATACATCGTTCCGAGTTCGGTGTCGCAAAGTTCGAGAAATTTGCGTGAATATTCCACCTTCCTGCCCATCGAGCGTTCAACGTCGAAAGCGGGTTCAATCCAATACACGCCAATCGCGCAAAACGCTGTAAGTATGACAGATATGACGAGAATTTTCTTTGAATGGTCGAGTACAAAACCGCCAAACCGGTCGAAAAAGTTTGCTGCCTTGCCTTCAAACGATGTGTCAAACTGTTTGTTGGCGGCGGTGCGTTTGCCGAGCGAGAGGGTTACGGGCGTGAGAATTAGTATTGAAATCAATACCGAAACTATTGCTAATGAGGAGTTTATGCCCATTGCTTTCATTGGCACGATGTTCATTGCGAGGAATGTCATCATTGCTGCAATCGTGGTGACGCCCGAAAAAATCACGGGCCAAGCGGTTTCGGCGATTGCGTCGATGGCGGCTTGTTTGCGGTCGTGAATTTTCAAAAGTTGCGCACGGAAGAAACTGTAAACGTGTATGTTATAAGCGATTGCGACTGCAAATGCCAACATCACCGTTATCATCGTGGTGCTCATATCCAAATAAAGTCCGAGCCAACCAATCGTGCCCATTGCAATGATTATCGCCGAAATTGATGTCATTATCGGTATCAAAACTCCTCTTAATGAGCGTGTTACGATGGTCATCACGATTAATGCAACGATAATCGCAATCATCATCAGACGCGACATTTCAGTTTTGATGTACTGCGCCTTTGCGTAGTTCATATACGGCATACCGGCGATGTTGGGGTTGAGCGGCTTGTATTTGTCTTTGAAACAGATTTTTATAGCCTCGCGACCTGTCTGATTTTCAGGGGCTTCGAGACCTTCCGCACGCCAAACGCTGTCCGCCGGATAGGGTCGCAATTTCACCAAAATCCACGACATTGTGCCGTCCTTGCTGACAAGTTTTTTTGATACATATTCCTTGCTGTAAGCCTTGGCGCGGATTGCGTCGAGACCTGCCTTGTCGTCGGGAATTTCCTCAGGGACAATCTGTTGCAACTCCATTCCGTCCTCCGTGCCAACCATAAATTCAAGGTCGGTGAGCGACGTGATTTTTTCGGAATAAGCAAGGCTGTCCATCAGTTCGTTGCTCAGTTCGCGGATGAGGGAGAGGGTCGGCTTGTTGAAAAGTCCGTCCTTATTCTCCACAAGCACAGCAACATAGTAATCGTTGCCAAAAATGCTCTTAAACTCGTCGGTTTTCAGGAGCATCGGGTCGTCCTTCACAAAATAGGTGTCGAACGATGTTTCAAAATAGATTCTCTTCAATCCCGCAACCGAAAACACTATCAGCGCAACAAACAACACAAGGACTTTAACCCTGTGATTGACAACCATTTCGCCGAACCTGCGGAATTTTTGATTGATTTTTTCGATGTTCATTTTTGCAGTATTTTTTATCATTTTATACCGCAAAATTACCGTGGAATTTTTCTATTTACAATACCGTGAAGTAGGTATTTTAGGTGAGGGTTTGCACCAACAACAAAAACTGGTTTGTTATGAGTGAGATTTTTGACCATAGCGAAATGTCGGAGGAGGATGTCAAGTATTTGTATATCGCCACCGCTCTCGAATCCAAATGGGATCCTAAAAAGATTACTATGGAGACAGTGATTTGGAAGGCGGTGAAAAAACTATTATTTTATGTTTCTTTGGCAGTTGTAAAGATTCAAGAAATACTTTCTCCAATTAAAATTCTATCTTCACATTTGTCAATTGCACTTGCATTATGCGATATAATTATCAGTGTTCTATTCTTGTACAAAGTGTAGATATTATTGAGTACAAATTGTTCCGTTTTGTTGTCTAACGCCGATGTTGCTTCGTCCATAATTAATATCGGACTATTTTTTAGCAATGCCCTTGCAATGCAGATACATTGTCGTTGACCACCTGACAAAAGTGTACCTCGGTCACCAATTACGGTTTGGTATCCATCGTGCAACGACATTATATAGTCGTAGATTCCCGCTGTTTTTGTTGCCGCATTTAACTCTGCCTCAGAATAATTATTGTTGCCTAAAACGATGTTGTTTTTTATGGTGTCATTAAACAAAATCTGTTCTTGATTGATGTAACATACAGCGTTACGCAGTTCTGTGAGGGGAATATTTTTAATGTCGATTCCGGCAATGTTAATAATCCCTGATTTAAAATCTAAGAATCTCAGAATGAGTTCTGCAATTGTTGTTTTTCCCACGCCTGTTCTTCCAATTATCGCAAATGGACGATTTTTATAAACAGAAAAACTGAGTTCATCGATGATAGGATTATCAGAAACATATTCAAAACTTACGTCTTTAAATTCAATTATTGGTAAAGTGGCTGAATAATTATCAAATGACTTTAAGTGCTGAATTGTTTTTGATTGCTGAATATTAGATTTGATTTTTAATATTTTATCTATTCGCTCAACAGAGGCTGTGGATTTGCGTATCGCATACGAGGCTTTAAGCATTGAACGCATTGGGCGTATTATAGAATGAAACACAATCAAATAATATACAAACACCGATGCGTCAAGTATGTAATTCCCTTGTAATACATAACGTCCACCGTACCAAAGCATTACAGCAATTACTGTGGTAACAAGAAAGTCAGCAAATGGGAATGCAATAGAATAATGACGGTTCAATCGATTGAAGGCTTTGCGCGTGTCGTCGTTGATATTTTCAAATTTGTCAATAGTTTTATTTTCGAGATTATAACTTTTTATCACGCGTAATGATGACAACACTTCTTCAAAATGTGCAAGAATTTTGCCTCGAAATGCTTGTGCTTTTAATGCGATGTCTTTCATATATACACCCACTTTGAGCACAAAAAAACAGCATATACAAAGCAAAAACACGGCAAATAGTGTCAACTGCCAAGATATTGAAAACAACGTTGCCAAATATACAATGATACTTACAGGGTTTTCCAATATCATATCTATTGCAGATGCCACACCAAATTCAACTTCTTCTGCATCGCTTGTCATTCGTGACACAAAGTCGCCTTTGTTTTCTTTCGCAAAATAACTTGGACTTATTTCGGTGATTTTTTTGAATAGGTCGCCGCGTATGTCTTTGGCTATTCCTGTTCTTATTGGAATCCTAAAATAATATCCGAAATACGATGTAACATTGTTTAAAAGCGATGTTATAATCAAAAAAACACAAAGCCAAATCAGCACAATGTCTGCGCCTTGTACTGAGATTTGTTCCTGCAAATGGTAGAAGATATTGTTTTTAACAGCATCCAAAATATCTGAAAAAGAATCGCAACCGCCAAGGTCGGTGTATTCAAGTCTTTGGTCGGAAATCCCGAAAAGGATTTTTAAAATTGGAATAATCGCCGCAAAACTAAACACACTCAGTACCGCACTGACAATCAACAATATAATGTAAATTATCAGATTGCGTTTATATTTTGGAAGATAACTTCTTACTACTTGCAGAAACCTCATTTTCAGAATTCAATTTTGAGTTTTATACTCCAAGTACGACCAAAAGAATAGAAATAGTAAACTTCATCGTAGTTTACATCGCTGATTTCGGTATCGATGTTTGATGGATTCCAAGCCTTTTCGATGTAATGAGCATCAAAAACATTGTTCACTTTTGCAGTCAGCACAGCGTTTATCTTGCCAACAGGAAACTTGTATGAAAAACTCATATCCATAAAATGAGATGTCGGTATTTTGTAAGGTTCACTTGCTACCATCTCTTTACCAAGCGATAGATTGCCACCAGATAGAGAATAATATGCATAGTTTCTACCGTACATATTATAACAGCCGCTCAAATCTATGTTTTTGCCAATTTTGAAAACTGCGTCCAATGCAGCCGTCGTTTGCGCTGAACCACCAACGTGAATATTTTTCATATCTATAACAGCCCAAGCGTGATTATCCGAACCGGCTGACGTAGGTTCGCCGTCAGGAGTGATAGCCTGTCCTTTGGTGTCGTATGCGTAACCTTTAACCTTGTCATTTTTCCACCGCCAATTGCCGAGCGACAACATTGCCGAAAGGTCAAGCCATTGTACAGGAGTTGCCTTCACATCTAATTCTATGCCTGAATGTAATGAATTAACACCGGTCATATTCATATAATATTTTTCTTTGTTGGTGAGTTTGCCTTTTTTGGTCATTGTTTTGTCGATCCATTCGATAAAATACCCACCGATATTTGCGCTAAATACCTCGTTTTTAAACCCGTAGCCAATTTCCGTACTGAAAGCCTTTTGATTTTTAGCGTCCTCATTGATGGCGTGTGAGGTGTTTGCCGACATAAAGACTCCCGCCTTAAATTGCGGAACGCTTGATATGTATCCGATATTGAAATAAACACGGTTTTGGCGATTTGCGTTATAATTTATGCCAGCCTTGATTGTTCCGCCGGTTAGATTTTTTGTTTCGGAACGCGCATTAGACTTGTCATAATAAAGTCTGTCGTAACGCCAATAACTGTTGAAGTTCATTGAACCACCTAAGAAGGCATATAGTTTGTTATTTGAGTAGTCTAATTGTGCGAAAAAACCTTCCTGAATTATATGACTATCGTAGTCACGCTTCACCTTGTCGCCAACACCTAATTTTTCGTTGACCCAAGAATCATTTGTGGCGTTTCCGTTGTCTTTTTCGGAAACATCGCTTCGTGAATAATCTACGAAATAATTTCCTCCAAACAAATCCGCTATCTCGTTGGAATGAACGGCTTTACAACTTCTGAAATCAATTCCACCATAGAAATTGAATTTGTTGCCTATCTGTGTGGAATACGTTGAAATAAGCCCATACCAATCCTGATTGCCAATTTGTTTTGTGAGAATTAGTTCTGAACCATTGGCAGAATTAGCATTTATCTCGTAGATTTTCCCATAATCGTAAGTGCCGTCGATGTTTCTGAAAACGGTGTTGAGTTCGCCGTAATTTGCACCGTACATATCGTCTTCGGAAAAGGTTTCGCTATTGGCGAAACCCGAATATCCGTTGCCTCGTCCCCAAGTGGCGTAAATGCTTGTACTCAAATTAGATTTGGAATTAATCTGCCAGGTATGGTTGAGCGAGATTTGTGGCTTATGATATGTGTTAAAGTCGATTGACTTGCGTTGCCCATTGTAAAATCCATAGTCGGGATTATACCTTCTGTAATCAGTTTCGGTGCTATAATTTGCCTTCACCCTATGCCATTCAGATTCGGTAAGGGCATTGGAACGTTCGTAGTGTTTAGACGGACTTCCAAAGGCAGTAAAACTGATTTGGTTGTTTGCGTTCAATCGCTTTGAAACATTCACAAAATAGCAATATGCCTCGAAATCTGTACCTTGTACATACCCATCACCTGTTGTTTTGCTACCGAGAACACTTATCGACCATCCATTTTGAGTCAGTCCGGAATTTAATGCCAATAACAATTTACTGTATCCATTGTTACCAATCATATAATATGCTGAACCACCTCGTTTGGCATCGTTGCTTTTGGTAACAATGTTTACTGTACCGCCAACCGAAGGTGTGCTAACTTTGCTTGCGCCAATGCCGCGTTGTGTCTGAATCGAGGCGGCTACGTCGCTTAGGCACGTCCAATCTGACCAATAAAACGAGCCATTCTCCATATCGTTTCTCGGAACACCGTTGATCATTACGGCAATATTTGAATTGTCGAATCCACGCATCCATATTTCAGAATCGCCCCAACCGCCACCTTGATTGTTGACGTGGACACCGGGTGTGTTTTTCAAAATCATTGGAAAATCGCTTGAACCAAGTTTGTTTTCAATTTCAGTGGCGTAAATTGTGCTTACAGCCACAGGTGTTTTTCCATCCTTGGCAGTTTGAGCGGTGATGGTAACGTTGGGAAGTGAACCTCCTTCAATAATGTTTGTGGAATCAGGCTCTTGTGCAAACAGCAATGTGGGACAGATTGACAATGCAATACTGATTATTTTTTTCATTTTTTTTATTTGTCGTTTTCCTGTCAAATCCCGAAACAGGTACTTTAATATTGTTGATTATAAAAAGACGTGGGATTTTCTTTCGCTACTCGTCCCACTTCCTTAGGCCTTGGTCTTGCCCGATTGTCAGAAACG
Organism: Bacteroidales bacterium UBA3824; assembly: GCA_002393195.1. Taxonomy (GTDB): domain Bacteria; phylum Bacteroidota; class Bacteroidia; order Bacteroidales; family UBA3824; genus UBA3824. Next base: position 9,074 of record DGIK01000127.1, read on the forward strand.
AGCAACACCGAAAGCCCCACGCTTATGTATGTAACAGACCATTACGGTCTGAGATAATACATACCGTTGGGGCATTACAATGTTGCTTTGTATATGACAATCAGTTTTGAAACGACCAAGTTTCGGGAAGTCAAAACAAAGCGTAAAAGTAACGCCTTTTATATTTTATTACGCCCGTCATACAAACGGCGGACTTCACGTTGCAAATTTAATGATAATTTTTGTGAATAGAAAAAAATTGGAGAAAAAAAGAAATAATTTAATTATTAATTACTACCTTTGCCATAACAAAACTTACAGCAATATGTTGCCCACAAAAGAGGACATAAAGACCGAGTTTAAGAGTTGCACAAATGCCATAAGCCATTCTGTGTACGAGACGGTATGTTCGTTTTTGAACCATTCGGGCGGCACGATTTATTTAGGCGTTAACGACGACGGCATCATTGAGGGCGTTAATGAAGCACAGGCAGAAACATTAAAGAAAAATCTTATAACATCCTTCAATAACAAAAACTTGTTTGTTCCCGTGCCGTACATTATGCCTGAAATTCAGCGAATTGACGACAAAACAATAATTGTAATTAATGTCCAACCTGGTCAATATGCATACAGTTATAAAAAACGTTTTTGGGATAGAAACGGAGATGCCGACATTGATATTACGGAACACTCAGAATTGTTACTCAACCTTTTTGAAAGGAAAAATCCGCACATATTTGAAGAGAGATTTGTAGAAGGTCTTGCACTAAAACATCTTGATACAGATACATTTAATTATTGCCGTAATCTTGTCAGAGTAAAAAATCCCAATCATATTTGGCTGCAAATGTCCGACGAAGAGTTGCTATTATCATGCCGACTTGCCGAAAAACACAATCAAAAGTTACAGATTAGGTATGCGGCGCTGTTGATTTTTGGAACTGACGAAGCTATTGAAACTTTTTTGCCGAGATACAGATACGAAGCGTTGTATCATTTGTGTACGTGGCAACAGTATGAACGTAACGAATTTACCGACAATCGTTACGACGACCGCAAAACCCTGCGTTGCAACCTTATCAAAGTTTATGGTGAGTTGCAAAAATTTGTTGCATTGCATCTCCCCGACAAGTTTTACCTGCCGTCAGGAAGTGCACGACGAGAGGATGTTAGAGGGGCGTTGATGCGAGAGTTGATAGGCAACATTTGTGTCCACACCGATTATAGTTTGGGCTTTGCGTGTTTCTTTGAGATTTTTAAAGATAGGGTTGTTACTAAAAATGTTACGCGACTTGTGCCTACAATGAACGAGGGTGCAGTAAATATCAAAGAATTAGGTAATTACACTAAAAATCCACTTATAGTTAAGGTCTTTCGAGAGTTTGATTGGGTGGAAGATTTGGGTTCTGGTACACGAAACATTTTGAAATATGCTCCGATCTATTATAAAGATTACCAAATTTTTATAGAAAACGGACAGCATTTTTCATTTTCAATAACATACGCAGACTCTGACACTAACTCTGACACTGATAGTAACAGGGTTACTAACCCTATTACTAACCCTATTACTAACCCTGTTACTTTGTCTGAAAATCAGATAGTTGTTTTGGTGTTTTGTGTTGAACCGAAAAGTGCGCACGAAATAATGAAACATTTAGACCTAACATATCAAACCAAAAATTTAAAAACCTATATCAAAGATTTGGTTTCGTATGGTTATTTGCAGTTGACAATACCCGATTCGCCATACAATCCAGCACAAAAGTATTTTACTACCGAAAAAGGTAAAGCGCAAATATAGCAACTAATCAACAATTTTTGCTCAAAAATTATTCCTCCCATGCCTTTCCATCCTTAATCGTGATAATCTTGTTTGCGCCTTGGACGGTGCGCATACGGTGAGCGATTACGAGGACGGTTTTGCCTTTGATTAGTTTTGAAAGCGATTGTTGGATAAGTGTCTCGTTTTCAACGTCTAATGAGGCGGATGCTTCGTCAAGAAGAATAATTGGAGCGTTTTTGAGAAAAGCTCGGGCAATGGAAATTCGCTGACGTTCGCCGCCGGAGAGTTTTTTGCCGTTTTCGCCAATAATTGTATTCCACTTATCAGGCAGATTTTCAACAAATTCGGTACAGTTGGCAAGTTCGGCTGCGGCTTTTACCTGTTCGTCAGTGGCATTTTCGTCGCCAATGCGGATGTTTTCCAAAACGGTGTTGTTAAACAATGTAACATCTTGAAAAACAATTGAGTAAAGACTCATCAGAGTTTCTGTGTCAACCTTTGAAATATCCTGACCGCCAACAGTTATTTTTCCCGAATCAATATCCCAAAACCTTGCAGCAAGTCGCGAAACTGTGGTTTTGCCGCTGCCCGAGGGACCAATTAAAGCGGTAACTTCGCCCTGTTTTGCAGTGAACGATACGCCGTCGAGAATCTTTTTGCCATCTTGATACGAGAACTTAACATCCTCAAACACAATGTCTCCGCCATTAACTTTAAGTTCCTCAGTGCCGGTTTGCTCTTTATGTTGAAGAATGTCGTTGAGACGTTCGCAGTTGACATCAAGCGCAATAATGGCAGCAAAATGTTCGAGCGAAGTGGTGAGCGGATTGTAAAGTCGCGATGCAATAATCAAGAACAAGAAAAATTCCAAAACTCCCAATTCACCTGATTTTAAGAGCATTGCACCTACAAGAGCGGTAGTGGCGATTCCAAATTTCAGAATCATTTCGGCATTGGTAACAAAAATGCCTGTGCCAAGTTCGCTCCAAATTTTTCGTTTTTCAACGTTCTTGATTTTAGATTCAACATCTTGATAATAACTATCTTGGGCATTGTTTTGACGAAGGTCTCGGACAGTTTCCAAACATTCCTGAATTTTTTCGGTCATTTCAACGGTTGCGCCGCTTGTTTTTTTGCCTAAACGGTATTGAACTTTTCGCGAAAAAGCAACAATCGTAAGGCAGACAGGAAGCACCCAAACCGCCGCCAAAGCCATTTTCCAATTAACAAAAAACAGACATATTGCCAACACGCAAGTGCTTGCAATAGAACCAATAAACTGCGGAATAAAGTGCGACGAAGCCTGTTCAATTTGCGCCGCATCGTCCATAATTGTGGAGGTAAGATCTGCGCTGTCTTTTTTTGCAAAAAACGACAACGGCAACCGACGGAGTTTTTCTGCCAACGAGATACGCCTTACGCCGCTCTCTTTGTAGGTAGAAAAATAAGAGGTGTTGTACTGAATAACTGTGGTAACCGACATCAGCACAATCCAAATGCAAATACCTGTGATATAGAATGTTGTTCTACCTTCGATGGTTCCGTTCATAATGTCCTGAACCAAAAAATATAGCAACAAAACTGGTGAAAAAAGCATCAGATTGTAAAAAATATTTGCAACAGATGCAATCACCATCGACCGTGCACCCTCGTCTGAAAGGGCATATTTTTGTTTAAAGTTTTTCATAATAATTACGAATTCTGAATTATGAATTATGCATTATGAATTATGCATTAATTTTCAATTTTCCATTCCACCGATTTCTGATAATCGCCAAACATCTTTGAATACATTCCGTTTTGCGATAGAAGTTGCTGATGTGTACCGTTTTCAACGATTTTGCCTTCGTTGAGAACATAAATTTGATTGCAGTCAACAACAGTAGAAAGACGGTGTGCAATTTTGATAACTGTCTTACCCTTAGATATTTCGTCAAAAGCCTTCAAGACTTTTTCCTCGTTTTCAGGGTCGGCAAATGCAGTAGCCTCGTCGAGGATAAGAATTGGAGTATTGCGCAGCATAACTCGCGCAATAGCAATGCGTTGCTGTTCACCACCGCTAAGATATGTACCTTTGCTGCCGATAATTGTGTTGATTCCGTCGGGAAGTTTGGCAATAATGTCGGCGCATTGAGCGCGGTTCAAAACATCCATTACCTCTTGCTCTGTGGCATCAGGTTTTGCCATTCTTACATTGTCTAAAATGCTTGCTTTCAATAGTTTGCTATCCTGAAAAACAAACGAGACAATTTCGGAAAGTTTTGCTTGCGGAATATCTTTTACATCAACTCCACCTATTAAGATTTTGCCATCAGTAACATCCCAAAACCTTGATACAAGACTTGCTGAGGTGGTTTTTCCGCCTCCCGAAGGTCCAACAAATGCTACTTGCGAACCGGCAGGTATTTTCATAGAAATTCCATCAACAGCATTTTTGGTTGAATCTTGGTAACGGAATGTTACATTGCTAAACTCCACAGAAAAATCATTAGGAATTTTTGGATTATTGGATTCTTTGGCTTCGGGAACATCAAGAACTGTGTCAATCCTTGCAAATGCGTTTCCCACAATCATATCCGCCTCCGACGAGTACATCACTTTGTGGAGAGTTACACCGATAATTGGCGTAAAAATTATATAGAACATCAGGTTAGAGAAAAATTCGTGATCGGCGGAAGAAGAACCATAATAGAGCGCAACAGCAATCAAAATTGCAAACGCAGAATTGATTACAACCGTAAACGAGGTCATCGAAACCCTGAAACGCTCGGTGTAACTAATTGTAAACTTGGCATAATCGTCGATAGCCTTTTTGAGTTTTTTAAAAGAAAAAACCGACTGTCCAAAGGTCTTTACAACAGGCATACCGCGCACATATTCAACGGCTTCCTTTGTCATATTTTCAAGAGCCAAATTGTATGCCTCCATATCTTTTTTGAGTTGCGGACCCACCATAAAGGCATACATAATTATAAAACCTAAAACAGTGGTAGCAAGGCACATAAGACCGATTTTCCAATCAAAATACATCAAAAGAACAATCATTGCAATTGGCGTGGTAATAGCCACCGTGCGGTCGGGTAAAATATGTTCAAGATAATTGTCCATAGCCGCAGTAGAGTCAGTGATGATTTTACGGATTTTACCACTGCCCTCATTTTCAACGTGTCCCAAAGGCATACGCAGCACTTTGGCAACGCATTTTTTGCGGATATTTGCCACAGTTCTGAATCCTCCCAAATGCGAACAACCCAACGCCATAAAGTAAATGCACATTGCGTTTACTGAATATTTAACGGCTGTAATACCGTAATCTTCAATATGTTGCGCCTTGCTGAAATCGGGCATTACTGTAAGCACTTCGTCCACAATTTTCCAAACATAAACGAATGGAACAAGAGCAAGACACGCGCTCACCGCAGCCAAAACGATGGAGCCGATGGTAAAAAATTTATAACCACCTGCAAAATCCATCAATCTAAGAAGATTTGATTTATTTTTCATTATTCTTTTCTAAGTTTAAGAGATTCTTTTGCCATAATAATAGCAATTACAGCCATCATAGGCATGATTACGAGTTGTGCGGCATTGAATTCTTCGATAAGTTCCGACAAATGCAAAACTGTGAACAATGCCATTACAAATGCCAAAACCATATTGATAGTTTTTGCAGTTTTGCCACCGTAAATCACAAGTAGAATGCCAATTACGGGAATCAAATACGAAATAGACATCATAAAAGCAATCATACCCGTAGAAGTTGGAGGTTGCATTGCAGCAATACTTTCGCCCCAAAATGCGGGCATAGCGTCGGTGATAGTGTGTGCAAGGAATCCACAAATTGTGAGAATCCAAAAAACAATGATTTTATGTTTTCTTTCCATTTTTTGATATTGTAGTGTTTTGTTTTCGACCGCAAAATTATCGGAGAAAATTTCCACGTGCAATACCATAAAATAGGTAAATTATTGGGGAAGAGATACCGAGATTTAAGTAATTTTTACCCCATCACCACATCCAGCACCATCATCATTGCAAATCCGATTGCAAATCCGATTGTTGCAACGTTGGAGTGTTCGCCTTGCGAGGCTTCGGGGATGAGTTCTTCTACAACCACGTAGAGCATTGCGCCGGCGGCAAAGGGTAGGAGATAGGGCATTGTGGCTGTGGCTGCCGAGGCTAATAAAAGTACCAACGCACCGCCGATTGGCTCTACAATGCTGCTGAGACTGCCCACTAAAAATGCTTTCCAACGGCTGTTGCCTGCGCTGCGGAGTGGCATCGAAATTATTGCGCCTTCGGGAATGTTCTGAATAGCAATGCCTAACGACAATGCCAACGCGCCCGCCGTGCTGAAATCTGACGTTACCGCGCCCGCAATTGCCACGCCCACAGCCATTCCCTCGGGAAAATTGTGAATCGTTACCGCCAACGCCAACATTGTGGTGCGCGAAAGATGGCTCTGCGGACCCTCGTGTCCACCTTTTGGGTGAATGTGCGGCGTGATGTAGTCGATGAGCAACAGAAACGCAAATCCGCCCAAAAATCCAATCACCACGGGCGTGATGTTGCCCATATCAATTGCCGGAATCAGCAACGACCACACCGACGCCGCCACCATTACTCCCGAGGCAAATCCAAGTAAGATTTTTTGGAAAAGTTCGGGCATATCTTTTTTCATAAAAAATACAAATGCCGACCCCAAAACCGTGCCGGCAAATGGTATCAAAAGTGCTGTTAAAATGGCTTCCATCAATCAATCCTCCTCATTGCGCTCATACTGATTGCCACGGTTGATGCGTTGTGAAGCAATGCGGCGAGCGACGGCGAAATTATGTTTGCCAATCCGCCGAGTATTAGCATTGAATTAACGCCTATAATTGCATCGTTGTTGCCTTTGATTCTGCGTTTTAGATTGCGGCCAATTTTCATAAGTTTTGGTAATGACGAAAGTCCGTCGTCGGGTAGCATAATGTCGGCGGTTTGACCTGCAATCGACGACGCTTTGCCCATTGCAATGCCAATGTCGGCGGCTGAAAGTGCGGGTGCGTCGTTGATGCCGTCGCCAACCATAGCCACGGTGCGACCCTCGGATTTCATTTGTTTTACGTATGCAACTTTCTGATCAGGAAGAGTTTGCGCATAAAATTCTGTAATGCCTGCCTCGCGAGCCACAGCCTGAGCCGTTTTTTCGCCATCGCCGGTTATCATTACAATGTTTTTAACGCCCGCCTGTTTCAAAAGTTTTATCGCTTCTACCGAATCTTGACGGATGAAATCTTTTATGGCAATAAGTCCCGCAAGTTCCTCGCCCTCAGAAAAATAGAGGATTGAATCGCCTGTTTCGCCAAGTTCGTCGATGTAATGCTGAGCCTCGGAAGTGAGCGGAATTTTTTCGTCATCAAAGATAAAATGTGCCGAACCAATTCGGAGTTTTTTGCCGTTGATTGACGATGCAACTCCGTGAGCCAAAACATATTCCACTTTGGTATGTTCCTCTTCGTGAATGAGGTTTCGGTTTTGGGCTTCCAGCACCACTGCGCGAGCCAAAGAGTGCGGAAAATGTTCTTCCAAACAAGCCGCCATTTTTAATACCTCGTTTTCATCGCGACCGCCCAATGGAATAATGCGCGAAACCTTAGGTGTTGCCTCAGTTAGCGTTCCCGTTTTGTCAAAAACAAAGGTGTCAACTTCGGATATAAGTTCTAAGAATTTTCCACCTTTTACGATAATGCCGTTTTGTGCGCTGTCTCTCATAGCCGAAAGCACGCAGATTGGGGCTGAAAGTTTCATTGCGCACGAATAATCCACAAGCAAAGTTGACATTGCTTTTGTGAAATTTCCTGTTGCAAAATATGTGGCGGCGGCAAGCAAAAAGTTGTATTTAACCAAATGATTAGCAATGCGTTCGGCGTTTACTTGCGATGCGGCTTTCAATGCTTGCGAATTGTCGATTAAAGACACAATTTGGTTGATTCTTGTCTCTTTTCCGGCAGATTTTACACTTACAACTATTTCGCCGTCTTCCACGATGGTGGATGCGAAAACGCCCGAACCTTCCTTTTTTTCCACTGCCAACGGTTCGCCGGTCATCGACGATTGGTTTACCATTGCCAAACCGCTTACAACAGTACCGTCGGCAGGTATTACGCCTCCGATTCGGCAAATTACGCGGTCGCCTTGTTTGAGGTTTTTGGTTTGTACTTGAATCTCTTGTCCGCTGTCGGTGAGCACGTTAACCACTTCTTCGGTGTTGAGGAGCGAGTGCGCAAGGTTGTCGTAAGATTTGCGTTTGATGTAATCTTCCAAAACTTCGCCGATGCTGAGCAAAAACGAAACCGAACCCGCAGTTTTGATATCGCCGCTAAAATACGAGAATCCCAAGGCGGTAGCATCGAGCACGTCGGCACAGAAAATTTTGCCGCCAATAATGCTCTTTGCGCCGTTGTAAAGTCTTGGTGCAATGTTGATTAACTGCAACGCCTTGCGAATCGGAAACGGCAGCAACTTTTTGATATAATGCCGCACCACCATCTCCGAAAGTATCGAAAACAACGATGGCTGCGGAATGTCGAGCGGATTAACGTTGTCAAGAAGTTCCTGATTATTAAGGTATTTAAAATCCAATGCGCGGAAATATGAAAGTGCGGTCTCCTCGCTGATTCCCTCGTAATGAATCAGTATGCTGCCTGTTGTCAGGTTGATTTCCACGGATGAGATTCCCACTTGTTCCTCGGTGAGAGTCTTCACAAGACCTGCCTGAACGGGTTTCAAAAGGTGTCTGTCATAACGAATCCTCACCCGTCCGGGCAGTGAATGTGCAATTCGGAAGTCCATTATTCGGTTTTGTTTTCTTGCTTAACTTCCTCGGCGATGTCTTCGGCGTCTTCCTTTACGGTCTCCACGAACGACTGCGCCTCGTCTTTGAGTTGTTTGCCGGCGGCTACGATTTTTGCGCAGCCCTTCTGCACGGTTTTGGATTTGAGCATTGCGACAATAGCGATGCCCGCCAATGCTCCGAGAAAAAATACTCCCGTTTTAGAAATGTTGTTGAACATAATTTTATGGTTTTATTGGTTGAATTACAATGCAAAAATAAGGTGTGGACATCACTCCCGCAATACCTAAAAATGATTATATCTGCATACTCGATACCTAAAAATGATTATCATGCGGTTTTTGTGGCGCGATACCTAATATTTGTTATTTTTATTAATTCAAAATACCAATCATTGGCGATTGCCCATAAAAATTCTTAGCCGTAATTTTGTGGTCGAAATTTTTAGTTTAGTAATCAATTAGTATCACGATGAAAAAAACAATAATTATTTACGGCTCTACAACGGGCAACGCCGCTTCTGCGGCACAGACCATCGCCGAAAAACTTGGCAATGGTGCAACTGTCAAGGAGGCTGGCGCGGCTTCAAAATCCGACCTCACCGACTTCGACAACATCATCCTCGGCTCGTCCACTTGGGGCGACGGCGAATTGCAGGACGATTGGTTTGGATTCCTGCCCACAATCAAGGAAGTTGGACTTTCGGGCAAGACTGTTGCTGTGTTTGGCGTGGGCGATCAATTCAGTTATTCAGACACTTACGTCAATGCAATGGGCGAACTCTATGACGCTGCCACGGCTGCGGGCGCCAACGTCATCGGCTCAACTTCCACCGACGGCTATTCCTTCAACGAATCCACGGCTGTAAGGGACGGCAAGTTTGTAGGTCTTGCGCTCGATTATGACAATCAGGGCGTCCTTTCAGACGACAGGATTGCCGCCTGGGTAGCTCAGATTTCACCATCATTGTAATTAATTCTATGTATAACGGTTGCACAAAATGAAAGTTCTCGCTCATCACATTTACGAATACAAAAAGGGTCTCAGGCAACTGATACTCCACACTTTGCCAGCCAAATTCAAGTTTGAGGCAGAGGCTCGTCTCAGGCTTGCGGGCATTGATTTTCTGACACGTCAAGTGTCGCCCGAAAAGATTAACATTTTCTTCGGTGCCAAGGAATGCATCGAGGTCATCAAGCACATCGGCGACAAGCCTTTCAACGAGTACACGCCCGAAGAAGATTTCATCCTCGGCGTTCTACTCGGCTACGACAAAATTCAGGAGTGCAACCGTTATTTGCATCTCTGCGACAAGAAACAGATGCAGAGGAAGTCGGCGTAAAAATATGTGATTGCGCCGATTTACATTTTAAAATGTAAAAAACTGCCAAAAATTTACATTTCAAAATGTAAAAAATATGTACTTGTTCGAGAATTTTCGCTCACAATGGCAAAATATGGCTTGTTGACGTCTTTATTCCGTTAATGCCAAAATGCCTTGTTCCATGATTTCTTCAATTGAGTATTTTTCCAAAATTGATTGGTAATGCTCATAAAATTCTTGGTCGAGGGTTGCATATATCAAATTGTTGTCTGTTAATTGGTTGATGTCAGAATTGTCAATTTTGTAATTGCTTTTCAATTTGCTAATTAAATCGTCAATTTGTGATATGCCAACGGTAGTTGGGCGGATTTGATAATTGTGTAGGACGGAAGGTTGTGCGTTATGGTTTGCGTCAAGGAGAACAATATTAAAAATATTGTCGTCGCTAAAAAATCCAATAATCCTGCCTGTGCTTACCGAGATGGAAATCTGCATTATGGCAAATGCATAATCATTTTCTTCTATGACTTTTGGCAGTTGCAAATCTGACTTTTTGAATGGAGTTTTTGACCAATCTATTGGGTGAAAACGCAATGCTTTGTTGCCTGGATTTTCGCCCAATAGTTGGTCTTTGGTTAGGTTTGATAATGTTTTGAGCCTTTCGATTAGGCCAACGAACCAATTTTGTGAGCAATTGCCAATGCCAAAGTTTTTGATTTGAACAAAATACGTAAACGAGAAAGATATTTTTTGTGGTTTGCTTCTTTCTTCTTCCTCTTTTGAAACTAATTGTCCGTGATATTTCCCAAATTTATCCGTTAATTTTTTGCCACTTTTCACCATAGTAATCCATCATTGACTTTGCTGAAATCACTGTATCGCTTTTTTCATATCGGTTTTTGTTGCCACGAGCCGAAATCCACGGCTGTTCCTGATGCGAAAGGTTTTCCAATTGAGCACCCGTATATTTGGCGTAGTTTTCCATTATGAACTCAAAAAACTCTTCGTCGTCGTCATTTTCTAATTTAAAATCTGTTTTTATCCTGTCGGAAAGTTGTATTTCGGAGTAAAGAGTTTTTTGTGGGTTGAACCTGTTGAAAATCACTCTGTTGACAGGTCCGTGAACCCAAGCCTCAAATTCGCCGTCAAAGAATGGCTTTTTGTTGATGCCATACGACCACGCCTGCAAATAATACAACAACTTTTGCAACTTCAAATTAATCAAAGATGCATTGTCGTCGTCGCATTTTATTGTAGTGATAATCAAATCGGCTATGTCGTTAACTGCGTACATATTCTTTAATTTTTTGTTTGGGCAAAAGTATATGTTTTTTTATTTAAATGCAAATTTTTTTGATTTCTATTTTTTCTCACCCTTTTTACCTAAAAATAATTACTCCCACCCCTGCAATTATACCTACTTTTGGTGATTGTGCGTGAAAAAAAGTCGCTGTAATTTTGCGGCGTGAAATAATTAGAAATTAAAAATGAAAAAGTTTTTGTTAGTATTGACGGCTGTTATGTCGTTGATAATTAATGCGCAAGCACAGGAAGATACATCTTATAACAAATTCCGTTTCGGCGGCTACGGCGAGATGCTCGCGTCGTGGCAAAATTATGGACTCAACCGTTGGGGCAGCACAAAGGGCAGCTCCGAGGTCAAACACGCCGAAATTTCGATACCGAGGTTTGTGTTGGCGTTGGATTACAAATTCAATCCCAAATGGATTCTCGGCGCGGAGATAGAATTTGAGGCTGGCGGCACTGGAATGGCGTTGGAAATAGAGACCGGCACCGGCAGCGAAAACGGCGAGTATGAAACCGAACTCGAAAAGGGCGGCGAGGTCGCTCTCGAACAATTCCACATCACAAGGCTTTTCGTTGACGCTTTCAATGTAAAGGTTGGACACGTCATCGTCCCCGTCGGCTTGACAAACACTCACCACGAGCCAATCAATTTTTACACCACATTCCGTCCCGAAGGCGCAACTACCTTGATACCTTGCACTTGGCACGAAACCGGCATCGAGTTTTTTGGCTCGTTTGGCGGCGGATATGCTAAATTCAACTATCAGGCGCAGGTGGTCGCCGGTCAAAATCCATTGGGTTTCAGCCGTTACAATTGGATTAAGGGCGGCAAACAAGGATTCTTTGAGACCGACAATTTTACACGTCCGGCATACGTGTTGAGACTTGATTACAAGGGCGTTCCAGGGTTGAGGCTCGGTACTTCGATGTACTATTGCCACGACGCGGGGCAGAATTGCGACAGGCTCATTACATTCAATAGCTACGACCCCGTCAACGTGAAAATATTCTCCATTGACGCTCAATACAAAAATCGTTTCTTGACATTCCGTGGCAATTATCTCTGCGGCAAAATGACTGAGGCACAAGTTGTTGACCGTGTAATCCGCACATATTCGTCGGGTTCGGGATACAGCCGCAGTCTCAATGTTGCCGACAAGGCTCTGAACTACAACTTTGAGTTGGGCGTCAACCTCAAAAACATCTTCAACGGCGGCGACAAATTCCCAGTGATTCATCCTTTTGCGCATTATGAATATTACAATCCGCAAGAGGAGGTCAAAAATGGCGCAGACGACCGCTGCCAGGTGTCGTATTGGACGTGGGGCATCAATTATTTTGCGCTGCCCAACCTCGTCGTCAAGGCAGACTACACCTGCCGCCGCATCGGCACCGACGAAATGTTTGGCAACACAAAATCCAACTACAACAACGAAAATGAGTTCTGTATATCAGTGGCTTACGTGGGTTGGTTTTGGCAAAAGTAATTCACAATTCATAATTTGTAATTAATCAAATACAAAATAAAAAAATGAAAAAAAGAACATTATTCGCAGCCGCGCTCCTCGCATTGGGCGCGACGACATTCACCGCCTGTGGCGATGACGATGACGACAAGAACGAAGAAAAAGAGGTTCAACAAGAGACCCTTCTCGACAACGAGGCTGTCAACGTAGAGTATCAAGCCAAATACTCTAAGGCATGGGGCAACTACATGCGCGTTGTGGCAACCCTTCTGAAAACCGATTCCGACAACCTCTACAAGTATTGGAACGAGGCTTACGAAGGCGGCGACAGTTACGCAAAGCGTTTCAAGGGCGCAGAAGGTGCAGGATTCAAGTCTGCAAAGGACTGCGTGGAACAGATTGTGGACGGCTGCGTCACCATCGCCAACGAGGTTGGTACAGCCAAAATCAACGACCCCGTGGAACTTTGGAACGACAAGAAAACCGAGGAGGCCGTTCTCGCCGTTGAGTCTTGGTTCTCATGGCATTCGAGGGAAGACTTCGCCAACAACATCGCTTCTGTAAAGAACGCCTACTACGGCTCTTTGGACGGCTCGGTGAACGACAACTCCATCTCCAAGATGATTGCCAACAAGAATGCCGACCTCGACACCGAAGTGAAGAACGCAATCGATGCTGCCCAGAAGGCTATTTTGGCTATTCCGCAGCCTTTCCGCAACAGTCTTGGTAGCACTGAGGCGCAGACCGCAATCGAAAAGTGTGTGGAACTCCGCGACATCCTCACCAACAAGGTGAAGGGCATCATCAACGGCGACCTTGCCGAAGCTGATTGGCAACCCGTTCTCGATCAGTATGTTGACAACGTTGTACTCCCCACATACAAGGAACTTTCGGAGAACAACACCGCTCTCTACAATGCTGTTGTAGAATTTGAGAAAAATCCCTCAAACGATGCTTTCCAAAAGTGTGCTGACGCTTGGCTCAGTGCCCGCAAACCGTGGGAATCTTCCGAAGCATTCCTCTTTGGTCCCGTTGCCGACAAGGGTCTCGACCCCAACATGGACTCCTGGCCGCTTGACCTCACTGGCATCGTGAAAGTATTCAACACCGCCGCATGGGCAGACCTCGAATGGTCGGGCGACTTTGAGGAAATTCCCGATGGCGAGGAAGGCTCCCAGCACGCACAGGAAATTGCATCCGCTCAGGGTCTCCGTGGCTTCCACACTTTGGAATACTTGATTTTCAAGGACGGCAAGGCAAGGACTATTCACTAATAGATTTGAAAAATTTGTAAGATTTGAAAAGATTTGTAAGATTTCCCGCCGTAGGCGGCTCCCCGTTTCGGTGTCCCGTTGGGACAGAAATCTTACAAATCTATTCAAATAACACAAAATATTAATTGGCAATCGGGGCGCGAAAACTTCGATTGTCAATTATGTGTATATAACAAAACATGAAATCATTTGCTAAAATATTGACTTTTGGATGTATTGCAACTACCTTTGCATTAAGTAGTTGCGATAACGACGAGGGCATTGAGGTGGACGAAATCGAAATCCCCGACGGATTTGCGATGTCGGCGGGTTCGTCAACGGTCTTCCTCAAAAGTTCCTACGCCTTCGATACCGATGCGCCGTGGGTTTCTGGCAAATACACCTCGCGTTTCAACAATGGCGACAACCTTTACGACAATCCACTCGGCTCGTCGCAAAGCCAGGGCGGACTGGGTCCCGTGTATGGGGGATATTCGTGCGGCAGTTGCCATCGAAACGCCGGACGCACCGAACCTACCACGTGGAGCAATCTCGGCAGCGGAAACTTCGGTTTTTCGTCAATGCTGATTTACATCACACGAAAAAACGGTTCGTTTTTCCAAGATTATGGACGTGTGGTTCACGACAATGCGATTATGGGCGTGAAGCCCGAAGGCAAGCTCAAAGTGGAATGGAAATTTGAGGATTTTGAATTTCCCGACGGCGAAAAATACCAGCTCGCCCGCCCCGAATATACCATCACCGAATGGTACGCCGACACTATCGCCCCCGAAGACCTATTCTGCACCGTCCGCATACCGCTCCGACACGTGGGAATGGGCTTGATGATGGCTATCGACCGCCACGAAATAGAGCAACTTGCAGCCCGCAGCAATTACCCCGAATACGGAATTTCGGGCAAGGCAAACTACATCAAGGAACGCGGCAAACTCCAACTCGGTCTCTCCGGCAACAAGGCTCAGCACGCCGACCTGACTGTGGAACTCGGTTTTTCGTCGGATATGGGCGCCACCAACAGCCGTTTCCCCGAGGAGATTTGCGAAGGTCAGGCTCAAATGGCTCAGGCAACGTCGGCTATGGGCATTACTTACCATCAGTTGGACGTTACGTCCGAACAGATGGAGGATGTTGACCTTTATATGCAATGCCTTGGCGTGCCAGCCCGCCGCAACGTAAACGACCCGACGGTAAAGCGCGGCGAACAGATGTTTTACGCCGCAGGATGCCATCTGTGCCACGTTACAACACTTCACACCCAACCGCAAGGCTCTGTGCTACTGAATGGTACGCGGATTCCGTGGCTCGGCGGTCAGACGATACACCCGTATTCTGATTTCTTGCTTCACGATATGGGCAGCGAGATTATGGGCGTTGGTCTCAACGATAATTATGTCAGCGGCTTAGCCCGTGGCAACGAATGGCGCACCACACCGCTTTGGGGCGTCGGCTTGCAAAAAATCGTAAACGGCCACACCTATTTCCTCCACGACGGACGCGCCCGCAATTTCACCGAAGCCATAATGTGGCACGGCGGCGAAGGCGAAGCCTCCAAAAACCTCTTTGCAAAAATGCCAAAAGAGGACAGGGAGGCATTAGTAACATTTTTAGAGAGTTTGTAACAACGGAAAACACAGAAAATACGG
>DGIK01000187.1:0-11989 GCA_002393195.1 Bacteroidales bacterium UBA3824
TGGTTCACTGCAACAACTGCACATCCGACCTCAACGCCTGGGTAAACCTCTTCAAGGAGTTCATGGAGTTGACGGGTCAGAAAGTTGACATGCACAAACTCTACGACACCCTCTACACCAACGCCCTCAACGGCGACACCGACTGCGGTGGATTGCTCTCGTACAACTACATTTCAGGCGAACCCGTAACAGGCTTGGCAGAAGGCCGTCCGATGTTTGTCCGCAGTGCCAACGACAAGTTCAACCTTGCCAACTTCATGCGCGTACACCTCTACGGCTCAATCGGCGTCCTCAAAATCGGCAACGACATACTCATCAAAGAAGAGAAGGTAAAAATCGACCGCATCACAGGCCACGGCGGACTCTTCAAGACCAAAGGGGTAGGGCAGAGGTTCCTTGCCGCCGCCCTCAACTCGCCAATCT
The DNA here is from genome assembly GCA_002393195.1 of Bacteroidales bacterium UBA3824. GTDB lineage: Bacteria > Bacteroidota > Bacteroidia > Bacteroidales > UBA3824 > UBA3824. The sequence continues at coordinate 424 of DGIK01000187.1, forward strand.
CGGTAATGGAGACCGCCGGTGAAGGAGGCGCGTGGGGCATTGCACTCTTGGCAGCCTACGTAGTCAACAACCCCGCCAAACAGACCCTTCCCGACTGGCTCGAAACCCAAGTCTTCGCCGGCAACACCGGCACCTCCATCGCCCCCACCAAAGAAGAAGTAGAAGGCTTCAACAAATACATCGAGGCCTATAAAAAGGGATTGGAGATTGAGAAGATGGCAGTAGAGCGCAAGGCGTAATACATTCGACAGTTGAGATTTGAAAATAGATAATTCCTCCTTGAAATAATTCATGGAGGAATTATTTTCAAAAAATTTCAAAAAATAATTTGTTATATCAAAATAATACTTTAAATTTGCAATGTAAATCATAAAAATATACAAGTATATGAATCTGAATACTAATACAGCAATAGCAAAGTGGATAGAGAAATCTATTCCTGATTATTATACCCTGTTTATCAGGGCTTATATACCATATAATGCATGGTATATGAAGAATTTTTATGACGAAAATACTAGAAAAACAGATAAAGATATTTTGTCGTATATTAGTACAAATTCAAATGTATTTAAAGATAGAATTGAAATGCTCTTGAATCATGATAATGAAGAATCTCAAAAATTTAAAATACTAATAAGTGAGTTAAATTATCAGTTAGAGCAGACTCCAATTCCTGATAGTGAAGAAAGAATTACTTTTTCGCATATTTGTATTTCTGATAATTCATCAGCAGGTCAGAATGGTGTTACGGTATCTGGAAATAATAACTCTTTTGTTGTTAAAGGACAAAAAAAACTTACTCCAAGAAAATGTTGGGAGTTTGAGGTTATTGACACAAGCAATAATAACCGAACAATTTCTATTATAACGCTTCAAAAATGTTCCATAAGTGAATTACATTCGAACTCTGATTATAATCTTTTAAATCGGACATATAAAACTACTGTTGACAAATGTCTAAACGAAATAGATCCAAGAAAAAAAGTTTCAATTGTTGTCAAACGAAACGAGCCAAATATTTGTATTGACAAGAAAAAAAAACTGTATTTTACAGACGTTATTGGAGATGTTAGTAAAGCAATTATGATTTTGCTGTATGAATTAAGATGTAAATTATTTCATGGCGAAATTGAACCTACTTTGAAGAATATGGGTGTATATGAGTGGGCTTTTAAAATTCAAGATATGTTAAACAAATCATTACAATAAAATTATGGCACACATAGCAAATAAAATAGACGCAAAGGACAAAAAATTATCTGAGATTTTCTCTAAAAACAGGTATAAAATTGATGTTTTTCAGAGAGAATATAGATGGAAAAGGACACAGATTGAGGCTTTAATAAGCGACCTTACTTTGAGTTTCTTAAACTCATATAAGGAAGGGGATAATATGTCCGATAGTAATATGTATGATTGTTACTATATGGGGTCTATAGTGTTGTGTCAATCTGAAAATGGAGATTTGTCAATTGTTGATGGTCAACAACGCTTGACATCATTTACGCTACTTTTGATTTATCTGTATCACAAACAAAAAGAACTGGAGGTTTGTGATGATAATCTCTTAGAATTAAAGGACTACGTGTATGTAAAGAAAGGCGGCAAACGAACTTTGGTATTGAACATTGAGAAGAGAAACCTTGTTATAGAGCAAATAATATCCGATCCTCGTAACATAAATAATTTAATTGAAGTAAAAGGGGTTGAAGACAATGAATCAAACCAGAATCTTATTGCTCGTTATCAAGACATTGAAATGTTCTTTCCTAAAGAAATGCTTGAAAAAAACATTCTTCCTATCTTTACTGAGTGGATGTTAAATAATGTTGTATTGGTTGAAGTTAGAGCGTATAGCATTGAAAATGCGTATTCTATTTTTGAAACTATGAATGATAGAGGCTTAACTTTAAATCCAACGGAAATTTTAAAAGCTTTTTTGATTTCTAAAATTGAGGACAAATATCCTGAAAACGAAAGGAAGGCAGAAGATGTGAATTCTTTTTGGAATGAACGTATCCAAAAAATACGTTTAGAAACAAAATCAGACAATGCTGATGTGGATTTTTTCAAAGCATGGCTTAGAAGTAAGTATGCAGAAGATTTGGGCTCAGGGAAAACCGATTTTGAGAATATTGGTTCTCAATTTCATACATGGGTAAAAACTAATACAAAAAAAATTGGGTTAAATTCCTATAAAGATTTTTACTATTTTATGCGTTCCGATTTTGATTTTTATTCGTCATTATATCTTAATATTAACACCTATAAGCAAAATTGTGTCGCTGGTTTTGAGGATTTATACATAACACGTTATTTTGGATTACCAGATTCTTTATCGTATCCATTATATATGTCACCAATATCTAAAATTGATGACGAGATTACAGTAAATAAAAAGATTCACATAATTAACAAATTTATAGATATCTACACCATTCTTCGATTTTTGCAAAGAGGTACCTTTTTTTTAAGAGTAGTGAATAGATATATAATTGATCTTGTAAAAAAAATACGCAATATTGACTATGATACATTACTATCTATTATTGAGAATGAGGTAAAAAAACAACCTAATTTTGTATTTGATTTCGGATATATGACAATGAATAGTTATTATTTTCGGTACTTTTATGCTCGTATTATGTTTGAACAGGATAAGAGTATTGAATTTTTTGAAAAACTTTCAGTTAGAAGCAACAGAGGATTATATGTGTTAGCACCTCTTTTATCTTACGACGATTATTTTGAGGATACTGTTGATGAATTAAAATCGAAAAAATACTCTGAATCTGTAGCAAATTATTGTTTTATGAAAAGAACAGATTATGATGAGTATATAGGATTATCCAACTCTAATGAAAAGATGTCTTTTTTAGTAGAAAAGAAATATATTAATAGTTCATATAATCCTGAAAGTTACATTTTGTATAAAAACAAATTATTGAACGAAGCGATTCATAAAATTTGGGGGGCAAATAATTTGCTGCATTAGTAAAAGTTGTCAAACAGATTTGTAACTTTATTCGTCTTTTTATCTTTTCCATCATATAGTAAACTCACGCAACTATGACCGACACTGCATATCTTTCAAACGAAGGGCGATACACCATTTTTGAGTTCAACGGCACGAGGCTAAAAATCATAGCCCCTGAGCCGTTGGTTAAGTATTTGAAAATAAATCAATTTGTCCCTGAAAAGAGATACATCGCCGTAATGACAGACTATGCTTGTTTTGACAAACCTGAGGAGGAGTACATCGACTTGATACCAACGTTGCACAACCTCCTCATTGATCCTGATGAATTTCTGAAACCTATAAAAAAATTGGAATTGAGATATAACTAATAACCTCTACCATTATGCCCATAACCTACTCACACACCCCTGCGTATCGTTGTGGTGGCTTACAATAAAGAAATCCCCTTTTACCAGCCTTGCGTCTTCACTTTTAGCGAAGACGCAAGCCCGATGTTTATAACGGAATTGTGGGCGTAGAGACTATCAGAACCTTCTTTTCGCACCCTCAACGGCGGCTACCACCTTGTCGCACCAAGCGTCAAACTCAGGGTCGAGAGCCTGACATTCCTTGTGGCTCATTACATAGTCGATGACGATGCGCGAACCTTCGTAGAATGATGTTGTGGCGCAGAATCCGGGGACGGCGCGTTTGAGTTTTGTGTTGTCGAAAACCACGGTGCAAGCCTTGTCGCCGAGGAGATTGCCGGCAAGATCGTACTCTTTGGGCGCAACCGCAATCAGGAAGTCAGACGAAACGTGCAGCGGATTGAGCGACACGCCAAGGTGCGACGCCACAGTTTCATAAATCTGATTCCACGTCAGAGATTCGTCGCTCGTTATCTGGAACGCCTCGCCGATTGCGTGAGGATTGCCGATTAAGCCAATGAATCCACGTGCGAAATCTTGATTGTAAGTCATTGTCCACAAACTACTTCCATCGCCGTGAATGATTACCGGCTTGCCTTCCATCATACGTTTCAAAACCTGAAAACTGCCCTTCAAGCCGTGGAGACCAAGCGGAACGGATTTTTTGCAATACGTGTGGCTCGGGCGGACGATGGTTACGGGGAAACCCTCGTAGCGGTATTTGTCCATCAAGAAACGCTCGCAGGCAATTTTGTTGCGCGAATATTCCCAATAAGGGTTCACGAGACTTGTGCCCTCGGTGATGATGTGGTTGCGCACGGGTTTGGCGTATGCCGAGGCGGAACTGATGTAGATGTATTGCTTTGTGATGCCGTTGAAAAGGCGGAAGTCGCGCTCCACGTGCTCAGGCACAAAGCCTATGAAATCGCAAACGCTGTCGAAGGTCATACCTTTGAGTTTTGCCTTCACGTCGTCCTCGTTGTTGATGTCGGCAGTGATAACGCGCACATTGTCAGGCAGAGAGGCGTTGTTGTTGCCACGGTTGAGGATGTAGAGTTCGTGGCTTGTGGCAGCCAATTGTTCTGTGATGGCGGTGCTGATAGTGCCTGTGCCGCCGATGAATAGGATTTTCATAATATTAGGGGTTAAGGTTTAATATTGGATGTCAGGTCGGGAAAATGGTTTAAAAATTACGGCTGCAATATAGTTGCCTTGCAATAATGCGGATAAAAAAATTACCGAAAATTCAATTGCTGAATTTTCGGTAATTTTTTACATTATCGTTTGCTTTTTTTCTTCTTCTGCTCTTCGAGCGCTTTCATCTGTTTGCGCTGAGCCTCTTCGAGGCGGGCGAGGAGTCCGGATTTTTTCTTGCCGGAGTTCTTTGCTACTTTTTCGTTGAGTTTGGCGAGGATTGCAGCCTCATCCATGTTGTTGCGGATGAATACTATCTGCAATATCGCGATGACGTTGGAGAGGAAGTAGTAGTAGGTGAGGCCTGAGGAGTAGTCGTTGAACCAACAGAGCATCATCACGGGCATCATATACATCATCAGTTTCATACCCGGCATCTGCTGTCCCGAATCCATCTGACCAGAAATCTTGGTCTGCAGGAGCATTGCACCCGCCATCAGGAGTGCAAACAGGCTTATGTGGTCGCCGTAGAATGGAATGTTGAAGCCAAAATCGAGTATGGAGTCAAATGACGAGAGGTCGTCGCTCCACAGGAATCCTTGCTGCCTCAATTCGATGGAGGCGGGGAAGAAGCGGAACAGTGCGATGAGCACCGGCATTTGCAGCAACATCGGCAGACAGCCGCCCATTGGACTTACGCCCGCCTTGCTGTAAAGTGCCATTGTAGCCTTCTGCTTGTCCATCGCCTGTTCGGGTTTGGGGTATTTCTTGTTGATTTCCTCCACTTGCGGACGGAGCACGCGCATTGCCGCAGTCGATTTGTACGACTTGTAGGTGAGAGGCAGCAACACAGCCTTTACTATCAGGGTGATTATCAAGATGATGAGACCGTAACTCGGTATGAACGAGCCGAGCCAATTGAATAGCGGGATTATCAAAAACCTATTGACCCATCCGATGATTGTCCATCCGAGCGGCACGAGGTCTTCAAGGTCGAGGTTGTCGTCGGGCGTTACTTCTATTTCTTTGAGGATGTTGAACTTGTTGGGTCCAAAGTAGAACGCCATCGAATCTGCCACTGCATTGCTCGGCAGCGAGAGTCGCGAGGCGGCGTATTTGAGGTTGTTGCGGCTGGAAGTTTTCTGGATTTCAAGTTGTCCGTTGGCGAATGTCGATTTTGAAATCAGTATCGACGAAAAATATTGACCCTTGAAAGCGACCCATTTTGTGGAGCCGGCGAGTTTTTCGTCGGCGATGTCGCCGGTGAGTCCGAGGTCTTCCACGTCGTCGCCGTCATATTTGTAATAGATGCCCGAATTGTTGAGTTCCCACGAATTGCCGCGTTCCAAGACGGGCAGGAATTGGTTCCAAGTCAGGTCGATGTAACTCGAATTTCTGTTGACAATACTTTCAAGGTTGTGGAATGTAATGGTGTAGTCGAGGATGTAACTGTCATCTGCCAACGAGTATGCAAATTCCAACCAAGAATTATTATCGACGTAAGCGCGGAATTTGGCGTCGCAGGGCGAGTTTTGCGTTGCCTGCTGTTCGCTTGCGCCGTCGAAGGTGAAGAATAGGTTTTTGGTGGAGATTGCGTTGTTGCCGGCGAAGAAGTCGAGGTTGATTTCATTTTGCGGGTCGCGTTTCATCACGAAAAGCGAGTCGCCGGAGTTGGTCTTGTAATCTTTGAGTTGCACCGACTTGATCATCGCGCCTTTTGTGGAGAAGGTAACAATCATCTTGTTGTTGCTGATGACAATGTCCTTGTCGGCACCTGTGGCTGCGGGTGCAAATTTTCCAAACTGCGCCTTGTAATTGGCCAATGCCAACGAGTCGCCGCCGCCCGACTGTGTGGTGTCGCTCAGTGCGGCAGTCGCCTTTTCAAGAGAGTCGCGGAGTCGGTCTTGAAGGTATTCCGCCTCTGCATTACGCTGTTGTACTTGCGCTATGGAATCACGGTAACGTTTCTGCATCGCCAACTGCTCCTCGCTCGGTCGGTTCCATATAGAGAAGCCTATGAAAATCGCAATGCAGAGCGTGATTCCGATTAACGTATTTTTATCCATTTGATGTTTAAGATTTGGGTTTGTATTTGTTTTTTACCCGTTTTTGTTTTCAATCATAATGCCAAAGCCTGTTTTATGACAGTTTGGCGTTTCCATGTTTTAATAATTGATGTCAAAATGACATTTTTTTTCCACGGAAAACACGGAGAGCACTGAATCCTTCCGTACATTCCGTGGTTAAAAAAAACGCTAACTAATCGCCGCCTTGATGAATGCTACGAACAGCGGATGCGGCTTTTCGAAGCGGCTCTTGTATTCGGGGTGGAATTGCACTCCGACAAACCACTTGTGATTCTTGATTTCAACGATTTCCACGAGGTCGCTGTCGGGGTTTTTGCCCACTGCAATCATACCCTTTGCCTCCATATCGGCAAGGTAGTTGTTGTTGAACTCATAACGATGCCTGTGCCTTTCTTGTATCATCTCCTCGCCGTATGCGCGGAAGGCGTTGCTGTCCTTGTCGAGTATGTGGCAGGGATATGCGCCGAGCCTCATCGTGTGTCCCATATTGGTAATAGACTTCTGCTGCTCCATAATGTCGATTACGGGATTGGCGGTTGGCTCAAATTCAGACGAGTTGGCGTCCGCAATGCCGAGGACGTTGCGGGCAAATTCGATGACGGCGCATTGCATACCAAGGCAGATGCCAAAGAACGGGATGTTGTTTTCGCGGGCAAAGCGTGTTGCTATTATCTTGCCGTCGATGCCGCGATGTCCAAATCCGGGCGCAACGAGTATCGCCTTCTTTTCGCCGAGGAGTTCGGCAACGTTTTGGTCGTTGATTTTCTCGCTGTGCACCCACTCAATGTCGAGTTTTACGTTGTTGACCATTCCGGCGTGGTTGAGAGCCTCGTGGATGGATTTGTAGGCGTCGGGGAGTTCCACGTATTTGCCTACTACCGCAATCTTAACGACGTTGGAGAGGTTGTAGAGTCGGTTGAGTTTGTCGTTCCAGGCTGCGAGGTCTGGCTCGTGGTCGATTGGGAGTCCGAGCTTGGTCATCGCCACTTGGTCGAGACCCTGTTTGAGGAACGAGAGCGGCACTTCGTATATAGAAGGCAGGTCGGGCGACTCAAACACGGCGTCCTTGCCTACGTTGCAGAACAAGGCTACTTTGGCGCGGATAGATGCGTTGAGATCGTGTTCGGTGCGGAGTACGAGGATGTCGGGCTGCACGCCGATTTCGAGGAGTTTTTTTACCGAGTGCTGCGTGGGTTTGGTCTTGATTTCGCCGGCGGCGGCAAGGTAGGGGACGAGTGTGAGGTGGATGCAAAGTGCGTCGGCGCCGAGTTCCCATTTCAATTGCCTTACAGCCTCGATGAACGGCAACGACTCTATGTCGCCAACTACGCCGCCTATCTCTGTGACCACGACGTCGTATTTGCCCTGCTTGCCGAGGAGCATTATGCAACGTTTGATTTCGTCGGTGATGTGCGGGATTATCTGCACTGTCTTGCCGAGGTAGTCGCCCTTGCGCTCCTTGTTGATTACCGATTGGTAGATGCGACCGGTGGTTACGTTGTTGGCCTGCGATGTTGGCACGTTGAGGAATCTCTCGTAGTGCCCGAGGTCGAGGTCGGTCTCCGCGCCGTCGTCGGTTACAAAACATTCGCCGTGTTCATACGGGTTCAGCGTTCCGGGATCGACGTTGAGGTACGGGTCGAGTTTTTGGATTGTAACGGAGTAACCCCGCGCCTGGATGAGTTTGGCGAGCGATGCCGCCAATATGCCCTTGCCAAGCGATGAGGTTACGCCGCCCGTTACGAATATGAATTTAGTGTTTTTTGCCATAACTATAATGTGTCAAACATTTGGAGTCTGTTAGTTTTTCTTGTCGCTTTTTGCGGCAGCCTCGTTGATGGCCTTGCCGATGTTGGTGATGAGCGACTGCAACGAATTGGCTTCTTCCTTCTGCTTCTCCATTTTTTTGCGGAAACTCTCTATCATAGCGTCGGCGTTCTTTGATTTGGCGAAGAATCCGAGGTTGTTTTCTGATAGAGCAATCTGCTGACGGAGAGTGTCGAGGCGGCTTTTGAGCCTGTCGCGCTCGTTGCGGAGTTTGTCCAACGCCTGGGGATTGGTCTGTGCCGCCTCTATCAGGTGCTTCATCTTGATTTCGTTGCGCTTGGCCTCGTCGATGTTGATTTTTGCAAACTGCATATCGATTGCCTTGCGGAAACGGTCGTAGAGCGCGTCCTTCTTGCTGATTGGCACGAGTCCTATCTCAGACCAGCGTTTCTGCATCTCTTTGAGTGCGGCGATGTTTTTCTCGTCGCTGTCGGCGGATTGGAAGTTTTCTACCTCGGCGATGAGTTGCTCTTTGAGACGGAGGTTTTCTTCCTGCTCCTTGTCGATGCTGTCGAAGTGTTTCTTCTTGTTGTCGAAGAAGGTGTTGCAGGCTGCGCGGAATCTCTGCCAAACCTCCTCGGAGTGTTTGCGCGGTACGGGGCCGATGGTCTTCCACTTCAATTGGAGGCGTTTGAGGATGTCGGTGGTCTTCTTCCAGTCGGTGGAGTCCTTCAATCCTTCTGCCTGTACGCAGAGGTCTTCTTTGAGTTGGAGGTTGTTTTCTTCCTCCTCCTTGTTTTGGGTGTAATACTCGCGTTTTTTCTCGAAGAACTTGTCGCAGGCACTGCGGAAACGCTCATATACGGCGTTGTTGTGTTTTTTGGGCGCAAATCCAATCATCTTCCAGAATTGTTGGAGGCTGAGGATTTCCTTGTTTTGGGCGTCCCATTCGGCGCGTGAGTGGTAGTCCTTGGCGATGATTTCTTCGGCTTTTTCGCAGAGGATGGTCTTGGCGCGGAAGTTGTTTTCCTGCTCCTTCTTCAAGTTGGCGTAGTAGTCTTGATGCTTCTTGTTGATGGTGTAGGTAGCCTTCTTGAAGCGTTCCCAGATTTCTTCCTTTTGGGGTGCAACTACGGGGCCTATCTCGCGCCACTGCTCGTGAAGTTTTTGGAGTTCGTTGAACGCCTTCACCACTTTTGGTTCGAGGAGGAGTTCCTCGGCGCGTTCGCAGAGTTTTATCTTCTGCTCGGTGTTCTTTTTGAGGTCGAGGTCGCGGAGTTCGCGGTTGATTTTCACGATGTCGTAGAACCTCTCCACCTGGTAGTTGTAGGATTCCCAGAGTTGTTTGGCGTCAGCCTGAGGCACGATGCCAATTTCTCGCCACTGCTTTTGGAGGTTTTTAAACTCGTCAAAAGTCTGGTTGATGTTGTCCTGAGTGTTGATCAGGTTTTCTATTTTGGAGACGATTTCCTGTTTGAGTTTCAGGTTGTTGAGTTTCTCCTGTTCGAGTTGTTCGTTATATTTGTTTCGCTTGTCGCGGTATTGGTCGAATAGAGCCTTGAATTTGTCTTCCAAGGGGTCTGGTGTGGCGCGGAAGTCTTTTGGCTCGTAGCCGTTTTCGATGAATTTTTCGCGCTGCTGTTCCACATCGGCGTTTATCTGCTTGTAAAACAACGTCTTGATGTAATCGACATACGATTTGCACTTGTGCACGTCGTCGCGGTTTACGATTTTTTCCAACGCCTCGATAAGGCCTTCTTTTGAAAGTTCGGCGTAGTTGATTGTGTCCAAGTCTTCCACGGGTTCGGCGGCTTCTTCCTCCTCTTGGTTGTTGGCGGGAGAGTCGGCGGTCAAGATGTCGGCGTTGTCGGTGTCCACGGGCTGCTCGGCGGCGGTGGATGGTTCGTCGATGGGTTGCGGTTTTTCCGACGGGGTGGGGGCGGATGCTTCCTTCTGCACCTCGTCGATGATTTGCGTAAAAGACTCCTCCTTACGGGCTTGGAGTCGTTGCAAGAGAAGTTCGGCTGCGCTCAGTTTGGGCGTGTCGTTCTCAGGAGTCGCTTCGGGGGTGTTGACGTTCGCATTATCGGGAGCCTGCTCCTGATTTTGGGTAGAGATTGGGTCTTGTGTTTCCATAAAATAAGGAAATTTTTGCGTTAAACAATATTAATTATCAATCAAAACAGCGCATCCACACCGAACGCGCTGTCCTTATATAATCTTTCTAATCCGTTGCCGTTCAACGGCTTTCGACAATGTCGAATGGAATGTTGACTACGCTTTTGAGTTCGATGCCACGGTCGCGCATCACCTCGTCGTTTTCGCGGTAATACCACGTTACGTGCATATTGGTGGTCTTGCCGTGCAGCTCCTCCGATGCTATGAGTATCTTCACGATTATCCTCGCCGTGGAAGAATTGAAGTAGTCGAGGTTGAATTCTATGTCGGTATCAGGATTTGGGTCGCTGTAATACTGTACGAACCAATTCTGTACCGGGCTGAAAAATTTGATTACGTCCTCGGGCAACGACTTGCCTTCAAACCTGAACACGCCCCTGTCCTTGTCCAATTCTACACGCGGAGTGTCGCTTGTAGCCTCTATTATGATGGGTTCCAACATTATCGCTTTTGTATTTCTTATTCGGGGTCAAAAGTAATAATAATTTTTGTAACAAAAAAAATTATTTTGCGCTTAATTTTGCCCGTGTGTGTTTATTCTAATTGTTGTTAATTGCTAAAACCTCACCTCGCCGCTTGCCTTTACGGTCAGGGAGTAGTTGACACGCTCCATTGGTTCGCTGAGGGTGATGTCTATCTGCCGGATTGTGCCGTATAGTTTGTGGAGGCGGGCTGTGTCGCCGGCGAGGATGTGTCCGTAGAGGTGTTGGATTTCGTCTTTGAGGGCGGGGGCTATCACTTGCGAATCGTAAACCATTGGAAATCCGTCCTTTACGTAAAATTTTTGCAACCGCAGACGCAGGGTGTCGGTCTTGGATGGTTGGGTCATTTCGTGGGGGAAAAAGATATGCCTGTCGCCAATTGCTACATCCAAGAGCCTCAGCGTGATGGCACCGCCAGTGTATTGCTGTTCGCAGCGTCCCACAGCCTTGCCGTCAACGTCAAAAAACTTGACTGCCACCTGCGCCGAGCCGTCGGAGCGGGCGATTACTTTGAGCCTCATCGGTACG
>DGIK01000187.1:12106-22070 GCA_002393195.1 Bacteroidales bacterium UBA3824
TTGCAAATAGCCACCATACCAACGCGCCGACGACTATTGCCGCCGACGCGCATACGATGATGAGTTTGGTTAGTTTGGTCATTTCTTACCTATGGATTTGAAAATCTTGATGTTGCCCAATGCGTTGAGTATCTTCTTCAACCATGTGAAATTGAGGGCTATGTAGAAGAATATCGTTGTGAGCCAGATGAACGCAATGTTGAACCAGAATGTCGGTATCTCTGTGTCGCCGATTTTCTTGACTGGGGCGTAGAAGTGCGAGCGTCCGTTGCGGAATCTTGCCTTGTGGTACGCCGGGTCTTTCATCTGTATCAACCTGCCCGACTTGCTCTCGATTACTTTGTCGAGGTCGTTCTTGTTGAGGAGGTATTCGTCGAGACGCTTGTTTTGGCTCGACATTTGGAGTGCCACAACATTATCCCTGCCGCCCATCTCGTCGAGGAGACGCTCGTAGATGATATCCTTCTTGTTTGAGGCTTCGTATTGGAGTTGTTCTGAGAGACCCTTGAAGTCGTCCAAGAAGGTCAGGAGTTCGTCAGCCACGGTGTCGTTGAATTTTTCGCGGCATATTTCGTCCAAGCGGGCAAATTTTTGACCGTCTCTGCCAACGATGTCAGCCACCATATTTTTTACAACGCGCAAGTCTTTGTCAACGCGCTCGTTGTCTTCGCCGAGTTTGAGCGAACGTTTGGCGTTTTCGATGCGGGTCTTCAATGCCGGCACGAGGAACGATGAGTTGTAGTTGTTTTGACTAATCTCACGCTCCACGAGATAGAAGTGACGGTTGTACTCGTTGTTTTCAAATTGTTCCAATGCCAACGCCTCGTATGCCCACCTCGATGTCATAATGTCGCCGACAATCGGAACGCACTCTGCGTCAGCCACGTTCTTGTGGATTTTGCTGAAACTTACCATCACGCCGCTAAACAGAAGTTCGGGTACTATTATAAAAGGTATGGTGATGTAGATGTTTACGACGCTGTTCAACGCCGACGAGATATTGAGGCCGAGCATATTGGCAAATGCCGACGTCGTGAATAGCACAAGCCAATATTCCCACGTAAGTCCGTGTATTTCAAGTACAATGTTGCCCACAAGCACAAACGAAAGGGTCTGTATTGCCGATATTACAAACAATACCGCCACCTTGGAGTTTATGTAACTTAGCCAACTCAGGTTCAGGAATCGTTCTCGACTTAGAATCATTCGGTCGCGTATGATTTCCTCCGCGCTCACGGTCAATCCGATGAAGAGCGAACATATCACACATATAAATATATATGCGGGGATGTTTTCGTTGTTGGCGAATACGTATGCGCCCGGGTCGTCGGCTGTGCCGCTGAAATATTTGATGAAGTAAGCCAGCAGGAACGCCAACACCGGCGATTCCAAGAGGTTGATGAGAAGGTATTGCTTGTCGGTGATTTTCGACAACACGTTTCTCTGCACAAAAATCTTGAATTGCGTCCAAAGACTTGGGATTTGGAAGTTGTTTTCGGGCAAATCTTTCTTAACGGAAGTGTCGAATCCTTTTTTGTGCTCCTCGATTTGAGGCGTTATTTTTTCGTTGAAGAGGTCGTACCATTCCTGCGGCGACACCTTGCGGGTGCGGGTGAGTTTGCCGTATTCGTCCACCATCTTGGCTTCGAGGTTGTAGAGGAGTTGTTCGGGGTTTACGTTGCCGCAGGTAGGACATTCGCTCTGTTCTGCCGCCACGTCGCCGCTTATGGTCTTGAAATACACAATCGCGTCCAACGGGTTGCCATAATATGCCGGATAGCCGCCCCTGTCCATCACAAGAATCTTGTCAAACATCTTGTAGATGTCGGACGAAGGCTGGTGGATGTTGACGATGACGAGTTTAGCCTTGAAAGTCTGCTCCTTCAAGAGTGTCATCACCATTTCGGAGTCGGCAGACGAAAGACCAGATGTAGGTTCGTCGGCGATGAGAACCGATGGCTCGCGCATAAGTTCAAGGGCGATGTTAAGTCGCTTGCGCTGACCGCCTGATATAAACTTGTTTAACGGGCCGCCCACTTTGAGGTTGCGGATTTCGTACAAGTCCATCTCAACGAGAATCTTGTTTACAGATTCGTTGATTTGCTTCTCCGTAAACTTGTCGAAACAGAGTTTTGCGTTGAAATATAGATTCTGATATACAGTCAATTCCTCAATCAGAAGGTCGTCCTGCGGCACATAGCCGATGACGCCTTTGAGTTTTTCGCTCTTTTCGGCGTAGTCGTAGCCGTTGATGGTGATGCGACCGCCTGCGAGAGAGTAATTGCCAATCAAAAGGTTGAGCAACGTCGATTTGCCTACGCCGCTGCCGCCCATGATGCCGATGAGGTTGCCAGACTCCTCGAAAAACGAGAATTTTTGGATGCCGTTCTTGGAGTTTGGGTAGTGAAACTCGATGTTGTCGGCGCAAAATTCAATCCTTGCCTTCTGTTCGTCGAGTATGAACCTATTGGAAATGTTGCTGAAATATATTGGCGATATTTTCGAGTTTTTGATTACCGAACCGTTGCCCAAAAGGTATGTTTTGCCCGGGTTGGTGGGTGCGTTGTTGAGCAGGATAGATTCGCCGTCGCCCACATACTTGAAAAACAGCATATTGGTGCTTGCCATACGGATTATCCTGATGGAACCGCGCAGGTTTTTCTCGTGCATAAACTTGGCACCGGCGAGGTTTTCTGGCAGTTCGGCATCTGATGATATGTACATAAGGTGGCTCTTGTCATCAATCCTGTCGATGTCGTACAGCACAAAAGCCCTCAGAGCCCTATATTCGGGGTCTGGGATATAGAAAGTATCAGCCACAGTGTTGATGAAGTCGAGTTCCTTGTCGGTAACTTCCTTGCCCACAAACTCCAACAGACGTATCACCACGATAACCTTGTCGTGCTGCTGCAACGATTCGTTGATTTCCTCGCATATTCTCAACACCTTCACGAAGTTGGAGGAGTTGCGTTTTCGTTGCTTGGAATCCGAAGTGTTTTTCACAGAGCCGGTCTGCACGGCAAGATACTCGTCGAATAGTTTGAGAAACTTGTCGGCGTATTGCTGGCTCAGTTGCTGCCTGAGATAAGAGGACACGACGCCCCTCACGTTGTCGAAGGAATCGTCCTTGGGATCCAACGAGGCGGCTATCGCAAACATCTGCATCAACGCAGTTAGTATAGACTCATTCATTATCTTATGGGTTCTTATTGTATGCTTTTTGTCCTTCAAAAGACTTCACAAATGTAAGAAACAAATATCATACCTACAAAAAATATGAAAAAAAGATTGAAAAAAATTTTTATGACTACAAAATTTGCCGTATTTTTGTTTTTTGTAATAGAACATAAAACATCAAAAATAAAATGAGCATATTGGTAAATAAGGATTCCAAGGTCATAGTACAGGGATTCACAGGCAGCGAGGGCACATTCCACGCTGGTCAGATGATAGAATACGGCACACAGGTCGTTGGCGGCGTAACACCCGGCAAGGGCGGACAGATTCACCTCGATCGTCCGGTGTTCAATACGGTAAAGGAGGCGGTTGAAAAGACCGGTGCCAACGTAAGTTGCATTTTTGTGCCGCCGGCATTCGCGGCAGACTCCATCATGGAGGCGGCTGAGTCGGGCATCAAGGTAATTGTGTGCATCACCGAGGGCATACCTACGCAGGATATGGTGAAGGTGAAGGAATACCTCAAAGACAAGGACTGCCGTCTCATAGGCCCCAACTGTCCCGGCATCCTCACAGTCGGCGAGGCAAAGGTGGGCATCATGCCCGGATTCATCTTCCAAAAAGGACACGTGGGCATAGTATCGCGTTCAGGCACACTCACTTACGAAGCAGTTGACCAAGTAACGAAAGCCGGACTCGGACAGACCACGGCAATCGGCATCGGCGGCGACCCCATCATCGGCACCACCACTCTCGACGCCGTAAAACTCTTCATGGCAGACCCTGAGACCGAAGGCATCATCATGATTGGCGAAATCGGTGGCAGCATGGAGACCGACGCGGCATATTGGATCAAGGAGCACGGCACCAAGCCCGTAGTAGGCTTCATCGCCGGACAGACCGCTCCCAAGGGTCGTCGCATGGGTCACGCAGGCGCAATCATCGGTGGCAAGGCAGACACCGCAGCCGCAAAGATGCAGATAATGCGCGAGTGCGGCATCCACGTTGCCGAGTCGCCCGCCGACCTTGGCAAATTGATGGCTGAGGCTCTCAAAAAGTAAGGACTAAGATTTTTTTTACTCATAGTTTTATTTTTTTCCGCCGGATGATCCCGTTGTTTCCATAATTAGTTTTTATCATCGTCCGGCGGTTTTTTCATAAAAGACCGATAATATGAAGACAATCAAGATAATGGCGGACGTCATCGAATGTAACAAAGAAGAACTCAATGCGGACGACCGCCGACTTGTGCAGAGTGCCGAAGATTTTCTTTCGCACGCATACGCGCCGTATTCCAAGTTTAGTGTGTCGGCGGCTGCGTTGCTCGACAATGGCGTCATCGTAAACGGAACCAACCAAGAAAACGCCGCCTCGCCGTCGGGACTTTGCGCCGAGCGCACTGCGGTATTCTATGCCAACTCCATGTATCCTAATAATAAGGTGTTGACTCTTGCAATATCGGCGTTCTTTGAGGGGCAATTGGTCAAAAATCCAATAACTCCGTGCGGCTCGTGTCGTCAAGTATTGTTGGAGACCGAAATGCGGTACAATTCGCCCATCCGTATCATTCTCGCTGGCAGAGACAAGTGCTTGATTGTCAATAGTATCAAAGATATTCTCCCGCTCAATTTTGATAATTCGTTTTTTGAATAATATTTTTATAACTAATTGATAATCAATTAGTTGTAAATGATTATTTGTATCAAATAACGCGGTGGGGGAGTGGGGGAGAGGTGCTCCCCATCTGCCCAAACTGAGTGGGGGAGGGGTGATACATCACCAGTTTTTATTCGTTGAAATTCGTTTATAATTAACGTTGAAAAAAAGATGAACTGCGCAGAAAAATACATTGAAATTCGTAGCAAACTTCCTGAAAAGGTTACCTTGCTTGCCGTCTCAAAGACCAAGCCCGCCGAGGACATTATGACACTTTATAATATAGGGTGTCGCGACTTTGGGGAAAACAAAGTTCAGGAGTTGACGCAGAAATACAACGAACTTCCCAAGGACATCCGTTGGCATCAGATAGGACATTTGCAGACCAACAAAATCAAATGCATAATCCCATTTGTGTATATGATTCACAGCATCGACAGTCTGAAACTTGCCGTCGAGGTCAACAAACAGGCTGCAAAACACAATAGGGTAGTGGACTGCCTATTTGAACTTAAAGTGGCTAATGAAGAAACCAAGTCGGGGTTCGACATCGAGGATTTGAAGCAATTGCTGTCGGAAGGAGTGCTGAACGAACTGACCAACATCCGTTTTTGCGGCGTGATGGGTATGGCTACCAACACCGATGACGAAGCCGAAATCCGCAAGGAATTCTTGAATGTAAAGGCTGTATTTGATTATATTAGAGAAAATTACGCCGACGAAGTAGGGGAGAGTTTCACCCAAATAAGCATGGGTATGTCGGGCGATTACAAGATAGCCGTAGATTGTGGCAGCACCATCGTAAGGATTGGTAGCACGATATTTGGCGAGCGAGATTACTCGCAATCGCAATCAAATTAAGAGTCGTCCGCAGACATAAAAAACAAAAAAGCGGGTGGCAAATTCCCGCAATAGGGGAGTGCCGCCCGCCTTATAATTATAAGAACTACGGAATTAGCGCGGATTATTTAACGCTATTGTTGTAGAAGACGTTGAACCTTTGGTTCAATTCATATACCTTGGGGTCGCCGCTTTTGAGGGCCTCGGCCTTGTTGATACAATCCTTGAAATCCTCGGGGTCGAAGTCGCCGCCTTCAAGATACCTCGAAGCCATATAGACGTACCTGTTAAACAAGCTGTCTATCTTGTTGTTGAGGGCGTCGTACTTAGTCTTTACCCTGTCGTTGTAGGGCTGTACAGACAACGCCTTTGCATACAAATCGAGGGCGACATTGTAATTGCCAATCTCGTCGTTTTTTATCAACAAGTCGGCCTGCTTCTCCAACGAATAGTCGTCGAAATTCTCATCGACACGGATATTCTTGGGCTTGGAGACAACATTCTTGGTCGTATCGACGACCTTTTTGGCATCAGCCTTCTTGACAAACTCGATAGGAATTACATTGTCGGTGTTGTAGGTATCTCTGCTATTGACGCTCATAAACACAAAGAGCATCAATGCAGCTGCAAACACAGTCCAAAAGCCTACCTTGGCAATCTTGGCAGCCTTCTTAGCCTTTTTGGTCTTAGCGGAGTTGGCATTGGCGTACTTGGCGAAAAATTCGTCGTACACATTGTCGGACTCGGGCTCGCATACAGGAGTAGCAGCCACAGTATTGTCGCAGTTGACATTGATAGCAAAAGGCATCTGGTCGGCGTTCAATACGCTCGACTGCTGGGGCACAGGCAAATTGTGCCTGTACTTGAAGTCGTAGGCGATGTCGTCCACCACCTCACGCAATGTAAGGTAAGGACGGTCGGTATCCATACCGTTGTGGATACGGCTGATGAGCGCACCTGTAAAGTAGGTAGGCGCGTCAGGCATCTTCTTGGGGAAGAGCGCAGTAGAATCCTCGTCGCAGGCAGACACATAGTGAACGCCCTCGAAGTTTTTCATAAGCGCAGTCTCAGGTGCGTCGCCCATCGCATTGTGGATACCACCACTATGGCAAGCATCGACAACGAAAATCTTACGGGAAGCCGCAGACCTGCTTATCTTCTCCAATACAGACTTAGCCTCGATGGCATCGGTGTCAAGGTAGTTGACATCCATGTCGGAGGTTGCAAAATAAAGCTTGTAGTTGTCAGGGTTTATGATACCGTGACCACTATAATACACGAAAAGCGTGTAGTCGGAATTCTTTGCCATGTCCTTGGCGTCAGTAATCTTACGCTCGATGGTCTTGGAATCCTCGTTGAGCGATACGATGATGTTTCGCTCGTTGACACCAATAAAACGCGAGTCCATAAACAAGTCCTTCATCAACTTGATGTTGGTCTCCACGTTGGGGATGTCGGCGTACTTGTGCGAATTGTATCGGCTTGCACCGATCAAAAGCACGACGTACTTGTTTTTCTTGATGAAATTTGTAGTTCTCATAATTCTCAAAAATTTAAAGTTGTTGTTAAAAAAATAAAGTTGTCTGTGTGCTAATTTTTCAATTTGCAATACAAATATACAAATAATATTTGTATTTTGCAAATAATTCGTTACAAATTTTGCATTTTTCTATATATATAGTGTGCTTTTGTAAAATATACGTTACTTTTTATGGTAAAAAAATATCACTTGCTTGAAAGTAAACTTTACAAAAAATTGGCTCTGTGGCACGTCTGTTGGGTGATTTTTGACGGCGATTTTGTGTGCGACCAAATAATGAGGTTCATATCGTTAAAAGATGTTAATTTTGTGGCAAAAACGCCAAAAACATCAAAATAAAATCCTTTTAAATGCGGCTGTTTCGAGAAAAATTGCTAATTTTGCACACTAAGTACATAGACAGTAAATCAACCTTAAATTATGTCAGAAGATACAAACGAAAACGAAAGAATCGTTAAAGTAAACATAGACAAAGAGATGCGAAATGCCTACATCGACTATTCGATGTCGGTAATCGTTTCGAGGGCGTTGCCGGACGTGCGCGACGGCCTCAAACCAGTGCATCGCCGCGTGCTTTTCGGCATGAATGAGATGGGTCTATTCAACAACAAGCCCACCAAAAAGTCGGCGCGTATTGTCGGTGAGGTCATGGGTAAATTTCACCCGCACGGCGACAGCTCTGTATATCTCACAATGGTGCGCCTTGCACAAGATTGGGTGATGCGCTACCCTCTCG
The DNA here is from genome assembly GCA_002393195.1 of Bacteroidales bacterium UBA3824. GTDB lineage: Bacteria > Bacteroidota > Bacteroidia > Bacteroidales > UBA3824 > UBA3824. The sequence continues at coordinate 20,056 of DGIK01000187.1, forward strand.
TGGATGGTCAGGGTAACTTTGGCTCCGTGGACGGCGACCCGCCCGCTGCAATGCGTTATACCGAGGCAAGGCTCAAAAAAATAGCCGAGGACACCCTCATCGACTTGGACAAGGACGCTGTGGATTTCGTGCCAAATTTCGACGAATCGCTCAAAGAACCCACGGTATTGCCCACCAGGATTCCGATGTTGCTGGTGAACGGTGCGTCAGGTATCGCCGTCGGTATGGCTACCAACATGGCGCCGCACAATCTCGCGGATTCTATCGATGCCATTGTTGCTTACATAGACAACAACGACATCTCCATCGAAGAACTCATCAAAGTAATCAAGGCTCCCGATTTTCCGTCGGGTGGCATTATCTATGGTTATCAAGGAGTTAAGGACGCTTATATGACGGGACGCGGCAGGATTGTGTTGCGCTCCAAATACCATGTAGAGACCACCGCTTCGGGCAAGCCGCAGATAATCTTCGACGAAATTCCGTATATGGTCAATAAGGCGTTGGAAATCAAGCATATATCCGACCTCGCCAACGAGAAGAAGATTGAGGACATCGTTCACGCCAACGACGAATCTGACCGCAAGGGTATGCGCGTTGTAGTAACGCTCAAACAAGGTGCGATTGCCAACGTGGTAGTCAATAAGTTGTTTAAGCTCACACAATTCCAGACCACCTTCAATGTCAACAACATCGCCCTCGTGAAAGGTCGCCCGAAGTTGTTGAACCTCAAAGAGTTGATAGAATGTTTTGTGGAGCATAGACTTGATGTTGTAGTCCGTCGTTCGCGTTATGAACTCGAGCAGGCACAGAAGAAGGCCCACATCTTGCAAGGCTTGTTGATAGCTCTCGACCATCTCGACGAGGTAATCGCACTCATCAGGGCATCTGCAAATCCTGACGTAGCCCGCACTGGATTGATGGAGAAGTTTGGACTTTCTGACGCTCAGGCACGCGCAATTCTTGAAATGAGGTTGCAGAAGCTCACCGGACTCGAACGCGAGAAAATCAAGAATGAGTACGATGAAATAATGAAGTACATCGATTATCTCAACGCAATCCTCGCAAGCCGTGAAAAACAGATGGGCGTTGTTAAAGACGAACTTCTCGAAATTCGTGAAAAATATTATGACGACCGCAGGACTTCCATCGAGTATGCTGCCTCCGAGGACTTCAATCCCGAAGATTTCTACGCCGACGATGATGTTGTAATCACAATCTCAAAACTCGGCTACATCAAGAGAACATTGCTCTCCGAATTTAAGACGCAGCACCGTGGCGGCAAGGGCTCCAAGGGCAGCACAACACGTGACGAAGACTTCATTTGCCACATGTTTAGCGCAACGTGCCACAATACAATGCTATTTTTCACCAAGAAAGGCAAGTGCCTGTGGCTCAAGGTTTATGAGATACCAGAAGGAAACAAAACTTCAAAGGGTCGCGCCATCCAAAACGTGCTCAATATCGAGAGCGACGATTCGGTAATGGCATACATCAACGTAAAGACCCTCACCGACCCCGAGTACGTCAACAACCATTATATTATAATGTGTACCAAAAACGGCGTCATCAAAAAGACCCCGCTCAGCGAATACTCGCGTCCGCGTACCAACGGCATCATCGCCATCAACATCCGCGAGGGCGACGAACTCCTTGCCGCCAACCTTACAAACGGCAACAACGACATTGTACTCGCCGTGAAGGGAGGCAAGGCTGTAAGGTTCAATGAGACTGATGCACGTCCTGTGGGCAGAAATGCTTCGGGCGTCAAGGGCATTACAGTGCCAGAAGGCGACGAGGTGGTTGGCATGGTGGTTGCAGACGTCAACAATCAAGAAGAAAACATCCTTGTGGTATCGGAGAATGGCTACGGCAAACGCTCTCTGCTCGAAGACTATCGCGTAACGTCTCGTGGCGGCAAGGGTGTGAAGACCATCAACATCACCGACAAGACTGGTCAGTTGATAGCCATCGACAAGGTAACGGCGGAAGACGACCTGATGATTATCAACAAG
>DGIK01000159.1 GCA_002393195.1 Bacteroidales bacterium UBA3824
TCGGCAACGAACTTTATATTGGTGCCGACGCTGTATATCATATCAATATCGATTCGCTCTATAATCCAAAATTCAGAGAAATAGTCCACAGACGACAGTCTATATGGAAACTTGACACTATTAATGGTACTATCATTGGTGGTGGCGAGCGAGGCGGATTGTTCTATGTTGACTCCACCAACGTCATTCATAATATTGACGAAAAAGACAAAAATATCCGCAGTTTTGTAGTTCCGCGAGACAATCCTAATGTCCTCATCGGTAGCAGCACTATGGGTCTGTCTGTTTACGACTACAAAGATGGACATTGGGAATACCGCAACAATGGTGCAAAGGGATTCCTTGGGTATGTACGTCACCTTGCAGAGGATTCTGATGGTACAATAGTTGGTTCCGACAGAACTATGGGCGTGTTCAGATTCCATTTCGCTGACAATTATGATACCCTGACGTTCAAAAAGTACACTACGAAGGACGGCCTTCCGTCTGAGGTAAACAACTACCTGTTCAATACTGGCAACGGACTTACGATGGGTACGTTGGATGGCTTCTATAAGTACGACAGCGATTCCGACAAGTACGTAGAGGACACTAAGTACAATATCGCATTTGGCGGCAAAAACGAATTTGACCTTATGTACAACGACCAGCTTGGCAACCTTTGGGTGAAGCACGTAGTACACAACAAACGCGACAAAAACATAATGTATTGGTATCTTGAACGTTACACAATGCTTGGCGACACTGTTGCAAAGAAACAATACGATATTTTCCGTCCGTACATGAGTCATATCAATTCGTTTGGATATATTGGCAATGGTTGTTACATCATCGGAGACAACAACGGTTTTGTGCATTATGATACTCGTATTGACAAGGACTTCCATCGCCCATACAACGCATTGATTCGCCGAATCGAAAATATTTACAATGATTCGCTCTTCTACGGCGGCAATGAAATTGATGACAACAAGATAGTGCTCCCATACGAGCAGCGCAACATCAGGGTAATTTTCTCAGCCACTACATACGAATATCCTGATGAAATCAAGTTTAAGTCGTTTCTCGAAAACAACGATGATGAATGGTCTGACTTCCGTAGCGAGAATTATAAGGAATACCCTAATCTCCGCCCGGGCAAATACATACTGCATGTAAAGGCCATCAATTGTTACGATGTAGAAAGTGAAGAGGCTACGATAACGTTCCAGATTCTTGCGCCGTGGTATCTCACTAAAATTGCGATTGTATTGTATATTATTCTATTTGCTCTTCTTATCTGGGCTTTCGTAAAGGCTTACACCAAAAAACTCATCCGCGACAATCAGAAACTCGAGAAAATCGTGGAGGAGCGCACCGCCGAAATCCGCAAGCAGAGCCAGTTGATTTTGGAGAAAAACGAGGAAATCACCGCCAAAAACAAGGAGATTACCGACTCCATAAAATACGCTCAGCGCATACAGACCGCTATGCTCCCGATGGAAGAAAGAATCCAGGCGGTATTGCCGGATCATTTTATCCTATTCCGCCCCAAGGACATCGTCAGCGGCGATTATTACTGGTTTGCCGAGACGGAAAACAGCATCATCATCACCGCCGCCGATTGTACGGGACACGGTGTGCCGGGCGCGTTCATGAGTATGATTGGTTCGCAGATATTGACGGAGATTGTGGTGGAGGGCATCACCTCGCCCGAGCAGATACTCACCAACCAAAACCGCCGCATCCGCAAGGCTCTCAAGCAGGACACCACCGCCAATCAGGACGGCATGGACATGGCTCTCTGTACCATCGACAAGAAGACTCACCTCGTGGAATATTCGGGCGCAAAGAATCAGCTCGTTGTCATCCAAAACGACGAACTCACCGAATACAAGGCAGACAAGCAGAGCATCGGCGGTCAGCAGCTCTATGGCGACGACTTCCAATACAAGAAAGTGGCCATCCAGCCCGACGGCAATACATGGTTCTATATGTTTTCCGACGGATACAAGGATCAGTTTGGCGGCGAAAACAACACGAAGTTCCTCATCAAGAACCTCCGTGCGCTCTTCATGCAGATACATAACGAGCCACCCGCCAAGCAGCGCGAAATCCTCAACGACACCATCGAAAAGTGGATTAAGGACGGCAACACAGAGCAGACCGACGACATTATCATCATCGGCTTCAAGTTGTAAAACAATATATAATTGACCAACCATGAATAAGAAACTTGACGAACCCCAGGAATTTGCCAACGACCTGATAGACTTCGTTTCTTTCAGTCCGAGCAAGTACCACGTGGTCAGAAACATAAAGGCGGCTCTCCTGCGCAAGGGTTTCAAGGAGTTGCCCCTCGCAGAGCCGTGGCAGATAGAGAAAGAGGGCAAATATTTTGTAGCTCAAAACGATACTACGCTCGCTGCGTTTATCGTGGGCATGGGTCAGCCCGAAAAAGACGGCTTCCGCATCATCGCCGCCCATACCGACGCGCCCACCATCAAGATAAAGCCGTCGCCCGAGATTGTAGTCAACAATTCGTACATAAAGCTCAATACCGAAGTATATGGCGGCGCGATACTCAACACGTGGTTTGACCGTCCGCTGAGCATCGCCGGTCGTGTGGTTATCAAATCCAAAACGCCATTCAAACCCGAAGTGCGGCAGCTCATCATCAAGCGTCCGTTGCTCCAAATCCCCAACCTCGCCATCCACTTCAATCGCAAGGTCAATGACGGTGTGCCAATCAACCCGCAGAAGGAGTTGTCGCCGTTGCTTGCTTGCATCAAGTCGCCCCTCGAAAACCAAAACTACCTCGTGGAAATCATCGCCCATGAGCTCA
>DGIK01000232.1 GCA_002393195.1 Bacteroidales bacterium UBA3824
ATGTCACCGCCGAGGGCATCAACGCTGCCATGAAGGCCTACTCCGAGACCATCCCCGAGACCTTCGCCTACAACGAGGACGAGATCGTCTCCTCCGACATCGTCGGCGAGACCCACGGCTCGATCTTCGACGCCCCCCAGACCCGCGTCATGCCGCTGTCTGATGGCAAGTACCTCGTCCAGGTCGTCCCCTGGTACGACAACGAGAACTCCTACACCTCGCAGATGGTTCGTACAATCAAGTACTTCTCGGAGGTTAAGTAATTGACAATTATCAATTTGACAATGGACAATTGATAGTTGACAATTATCCGACAAAAATTAAGCGGCGCACTTCGTAAGAAGATGCGCCGCTTTTATTTTCGGTTATTATTTTACTTCAAATACTTCAATTACTTCAATTACTTCAATTACTTCAACTTCTTGCTCCCCTACTCCACCTCATCCAAAGTGAACCTTTCGCTGTATTGCAGCACAAAATTGGTATGGTTTTCGTAACCTCCAAGTGGCGAAACTTTCTGGAAATCAAATTTGTAGGCGAGTCCGTTGGTTGTACTGCCATCGGGACAAAAATGGAAATACTTGCCCTTCTTGGCTATCTGATCCACAAAATAATTGCAAATGTCGTAGCCTGCAAATCCATATATTGCCGGCTCACCATTGAATCTGTCGCGGAAGTCAGATACGAAGTTGCGCACCTTAGGATTGTCATAATTGATGAAGTTTGCGGAGCGGTAACTGAAATTCATGCCCTGCAAAAATTCGACGTCGATGTTGTTGACCTTCTCCCAACTCTGCGAACCGAGCAGCACAATCTTGTAGTTTTCGGTCTTTTGGAGATTGGTCAAATAGTTGATAATCTTGGAGATAAATACCTCGTCGTCGCTGCTTGTTACCACAATGACATTGGTTTCGTTGATGTTGAGGGACGATTTCAATACGTTGTTGCCGCCATCATCAAAGTCAATCTCCTTGAGCGCGAGATTGTTGATAGATTTGATAATATTGCGGTAATTGCGCAGGAGCGTCATTTCGGCGGGCTTGAGCTTGCTCTCGCTGCCGTGCAAGAGTATCAGGTTGCAATCCGTCATACCGGCAAAAAATTCGGCGGTCTCCTCGATGGAAGTGGGTGTGCTCGGAGTAAACTGAAACAAATACGGATTGTCTTTGAGCAGTTCGTTTTTGATTGCAAACGGCGACACCATCGCGATGTGATTGTCGTTGGCAAATTTGGCTACCCTTGTAACATTCTCAGTGTAGAGCGGGCCGATGATGAGGTCGGCTTTTTTGAGTTCGGGGTCGGAGCAGATGGTTTCCATCTTGGCTACGTTGCCGCTGCGCTCGGTGTCATAGACGTCGAGTTGCACATTATAGCCCCTCAATTGAAATTCCCTTATCGACATGAGCGCACCTTCATAAAACTCAAAAATCTGCTCGGTGTTTTTGGCGGCGAGATTGTTTTTGTTGGGGTCGTTGATGTAGGCACTTATCATCGATTCGTTTTTCACGAGGTTGAGCGGCAACATCAATGCCACACGGATGGTCTTCGACTTGGAGTAATGGTAAGTCTCGCAAGAAGTGTAGTCGGGGCTTTTGGCGGCCTCAATGCGTACCATGTCGGTATTGTCGAGATTGTCAGCCGTCTCGGTGCCATCTTCCGGAATAGGATCAAAGAACGATTCGCTCTTGGGCAGCACCACCACGTCGCCTTCCTTGAAACTCGTCTTCGACTTCGGGTTGTATTTATAGAAGTCGTTGAGATCCACGTGGTAAAGCGAGCATATAGAATTGATGCTCTCATTCTGCTTCACCGTATGGAACACAAAATTGAGGTCGTGACGGTCGGGGTTTTGCACATTGCCAACAGGAATTTTGAGCACCTCGCCCGCCTTGATTCCATTGCGAGCCTGCGGATTGTAACGGATGATGTCGTCTTCTGTAACGCCATACCTGCGGGCGATTCCATAGAGCGACTGTTTTTTCTCCACCTGATGGTAGGCAAATTCTTGTGCGCTACCGCCCGTGGCGATGTCGGCTGTGGCAGGGATTTTTATCATGACCCCCTCTGGAAACTTGCCCTGCCTCTCCTGATTGTGCATGCTGATAATCTGCACCGTGGTGTTGTACGCCTTGGCAATAGCCTCGATGGTCTCGCCGGGACGAATCTTGTGAAGGTACATCTTGGTGCCATTTACTGTGATGAAGGTTTCGTTTTTCACCACATTCTGGGCGCAGAGCGTGCCTATGCCACACGTCAACGCCATTATAATCGCAATTAAAGTCTTTTTCATCTGATTTTTTTGTGTAAATAATCCGCTACAAAGTTAACAAACCAATGTCAAAAACTGAAACTTTTTTTGCAAAAAAGTTACTTCGCGAAAAATTAACAATAATTAGGCATTACCAATATTTAACATAAACTGTGTTGTAATTCAGATTTTTTTTATAATTTTGCGGCGCAATTCAATCAAATATGAGACCCTTAACAATAGAACAATGGTAAAGAGGTTCTTTCGACAATTATTCATTACCGCATGCATAACTATTATGTGTGCGGTATTTTCGTTTAACGAAATCAAAGCGCAAAGCGGACACGCAAAATTGTGGAACATATTTGACAAGTGTCTGGATTTTACATGGAACGAACTAAAAATATCCGATATGCCCGAAGAACTATACAATGCTTCGTGGTATGTGGATTCAAATGGTGTATTGCAATTATACAGCAAAAATGGGCTGTTCGACGCGGACGGCAACATGATAAGCCCAGAACCAGTTGATTTTTTCATACCCAAACCTGGCGACGAAAACTTGATTTACTGTTTTACAATATCGTCTTATTATTACATTGTGGACCTCAAAACCCACAGCGCAATCGAAAAATCAGACGAACTTCAATACTCGTTCCCTGACACCCACTTGACTGTCCATCATGCAAATTGCAGGGACATTTGGATATTGTTCAACCACAATTCAACCATCAGCAAGTATCTACTTACACCAGAAGGAATCGCCTACAAGGGCACCTGCCAGCTTCCGTCAGAAATGTCAGTTAATCTGTCAAAAGACGGCAACTTATTTTCTGGTATTTCCACTGGTATAAAACACCATATATATTTTGGAACTTTTGATAGAAATACTGCAGAATTCCAAGTAACAAATGTATCTGCGGATTTATCCAGGGAATATATTGGTTTGAGCCAATCGATTATTTCGCCAAACATGACGAAATTATATGTTTGCGGTTGCTACACGGGTATGAGAAAGGTAATATTTGAAATTCCCATTATAAAGGGAACGCCTGATTATGAAACGCGGACAGAAATAAAGGTGTATCCAAGACATGTTCCATATCAGGCATCATTATTCTATTATGGTCCCGATGGCAACATATACACTTATACTTATGGCAATTTTGGTGTCATCAAGACAGACACCAATAATGAAATTGTATTTGAAGACGAACTCATAACGTGCGACTGCAAAGTTTCACCACCCTTGGATTTCGTTGCAACTTGGCTATCCGACAATCCATGCGATTCTTCTCCATGCCCACAAATGTCTGCGCCCAAAATTGTTATTGAAAATTGACATCATTCTTGACTTTATCATTTGCAAGTGTATATAATCTCAATTTTTTTATATAATTTTGCCATGTTATACATTGCAATCCAATATGAAAAACATTATAATAACGATAATACTCGCCGTGACGGCACTCACAGCCACCGCACAAATAGAGCTCGCAAAGCAGCCCAGAAGCATCCACGCCAACATCCAGACAGGCACGAGAGCCATCAGCATCGCCCCGCCAACTTCCAAAACCACCGCCATCCGCACCAAAGGGCGCGCATATTTTGGCAAGTTGCTGCCGTGCGACATCGACTTTATGAACCAATCCACCGTCACCAACATCGACGGAGGCACTATATACACACTCTCGCTCACATCCCGAGGCGCACACTCCATCGGCATCAGGACAGAAGGCCTCACAATCGCCGAGGGCAGCGAGCTTTATATTTATAATAATGACAAGGACGACATACTCGGTGCGCTCACAAGCCGCGAATCCGATATGTCGATGCTAACCAGGCAGATACAGGGCGATACCATCCACATCGAACTTTTTGTGCCGCAGGGCGTCAATCAGGACGACTTCACCATCACAGCCATCTGCTACGACTACGCCAATATGTTTGGCAAACAGAGCAAGAGTTTCGGCTCGCAATCGTCATGCAAAAGCCAAATCGACATCAACTGCGACGAGGGGCAGGCATTCCAAGACATCAAGCACGCCGTGGTACTGCTCACCATCGACCAAGACTATGAGACATACGTCTGTACAGGCACAATTGTAAATAATGTCAATTGCGACCAAACACCATACGTACTCACCGCCGCTCACTGCCTCTGCAACCAAGACGCCGCCGACAACACAGTGATATATTTCAATTACGAAAACCAAACTTGCGGCGTCGCATCAACTACTTCCAGATATTCGTCAATGACAGGA
>DGIK01000164.1 GCA_002393195.1 Bacteroidales bacterium UBA3824
TGTGTCCGAGCGGATATGTGAAGTCGTGAGCCACCATCTTGGGTTCGCCAGCCGTGCCGGATGTGAAGTAGATGAGCGAAATGTCCGAATTTTGGTTTCTCTCGGGGGCTACGAAAGGCGCGGCGTTCTTGATTCCGGCATTGAAATCCTCAAAACCTTCTGGCACTTCGGGGCCTACGGAAATGAGTTTTTCGATGGTTGGGGATTCTGGCAGCGACTGTTTGACGTGGTCGAGTATAATCTGGTCGCCGCAGCAAATGATAGCCTTCACGCCGGCGGCGTTGTTGCGATATACGAGGTCGTGCTTGGTGAGAAGGTGAGTGGCGGGTATTACAATTGCGCCAATCTTGTGGATTGCTGTGATTGCAAACCAAAACTGATAATGCCTTTTGAGGATGAGCATCACGCGGTCGCCCTTCTTGATGCCGAGGCTCATAAGGTATGACGCCGTCTGGTCTGAATATTTTTTCATTTCGGCGAATGTGAACTTGTGCTCCTCGCCCTTGTCGTTTGCCCAAATCATTGCGAGTTTTTCAGGCTGCTCCAATGCCCAGGCATCTACAACGTCGTAGCCGAAATTGAAATTTTCAGGCACGATGACCTTGTAGTTTTTGCAAAAGTCGTCCATATTTTTGAACGACGTCTGCTTCAAAAAACGTTCTAACATTGTTTAAAAATATATTATTGTTGCATTCAAATAAATTGTCAGTTGCTTGTTGCTACTCGCCCTTTCCGTTGAGTTTGCGCTGCAAAGATACAATTTCTTTTTCATAAAAACTAATTGTATCCTTAATTTGTTGCTTAGTCATATTGTCGGCGTTGTTTTTCTCCGCTTTTTTGTTGAGGCGGCGGGTGAGGTCGTCGATGATGTTCATATATGATATGAAGGCATCGTAAGGCGTCTTGAACGGATTGTGCTTGTAGTCGAGATTGTCGGTGGACATAAAATAGAAATAGTCGGAGCATTGCAGTCGTTCCCAAATGTCGGTGAGGGTGTCGCTGTTGGCGGCTTTCACGAGGTCGCCGAGGGCGGTAATCTTCCTGAGAGCCTCCTTTTGCAGTTCGTTGCCCTGCCACGGAGAGAGGTCGTGCTTGCGTGTCATTCCTGATACCGGCAATGTGGCGTGGTATGGTGCCACGGGTGCGTATTTGTGCGCAGCCTCGCTCATTGTACAAAATTCAAAGTAACCCGACTCGACGAGTATCTCGATGCATTTCTGTATGAAGGCTGGCACTTGCTGGCGGTTGCCCGACGAGCCGTCCATGCTTTCAAAAGAGATGCCCAAGTACAAGATGTTGTCTTCATCGTCGGTTTCGTAGAGCTTGTTTGCAAAGTATTCCGGCGTGAAGTGGCTGATGTCTTTGAGCGAATCGTTGAGTATGCGCGAGATGCTCACATTGCGTGTGATGATGTGCTGTCTCGGTTGCAACGGATTGAAATACACAAAACCCGCGCCCCTCGAATCAAGTCCCGGTCCTGCGCCTTCTGCAAGCACGGTGTCAAATCCGAGGTCGTAGGCTATTTTGCCAATCTTGTCGGTGTATATCAATTCGGTGTTGCGGAATGTAGAGGGAGATACACCTACAATGCGTTTCAATTCGGAGGCGTGTTTTTGTACCTCGTGTATGAACTCCTTTTCGTCTTTGAGAGCGCATAGCGAATGGTTGTATGGCATCCCGACAAATTCCACGCAGCCCGTGTCGGCAAATTGGCGGTAACGCTGCAAATATTCCGGGCAATATTTTTCCTGGAATGAAAGCACCACGCCAGATACAGTGGCGGATAGTTTGAACGCCGTGCCGTATTTTTTAATCAACGACTCCACCATATCGAACATTGGATTCACGAAGTCCATATTTTTCTTCTCCGCGTCCGATTGAGTGGCGAGTTCGTCGAAGTAAAAATTGTTGTGCCCGATGTCAAAAAAGTCGTATTTTTTCAATCGGTATGCCCGGTGTATGTTGAAATTCAAGCAGATAGTCTTCATTTTCCTTGTTTTTTGATTAAAATATTGGTGTTGTCGAAATTTTCGCCGACGCCTTCATCTTCGGCTGCATTGCGCATTTCGATGAGTTCTTCGTATATGTTCCTGATGTCGGTGGCGGTGAAATCCCATTTGATTTGCTTGATTTCCTCGCGTCCGCTGCGCGATAGGTGCTTGGCGAGCGTGGGGTATTTTATGAGTGAGTAGATGGCGTTTGCCATAGCGTTGTCGTCCCAATAATCCACCTTGATTGCGTTGTCGAGCACTTCCGACACGCCCGATTGTCGGGATATTATGACCGGTATGCCGCTCCTTACGGCTTCCAATGGCACAATGCCAAACGGCTCTGATACCGACGGCATTACAAAAACGTCTGTCATTGCAAAGAGTCGGCGCACGCCATCCCGGTCGAGGAAGTCGGTGAAGTGGAAACGGTCGGCGATGCCGAGCCTTGCGGTCTCGCGTATCATTGCGTGGTACATATCGCCGTTGCCAGCCATCACGAAGCGCACGTCGTCCAATTCCTGCAACACCTTGTAGGCGGCGCGTAGGAAGTATTCGGGGCCTTTCTGACGGGTGATTCGCCCGAGGAAGGTGATTATTTTGGGACCTTTTTTGTTGGGGATGCGGCGTATTGGCTTGAAGTCCACGGCGTTATATACGGTCTGCACCTTGTCGGGGTCGATGTCGTATTTTTTGACCACGGTGTCGCGGGTGAGGTTGCTTACGGTAATTACTGCATCAGCCTCCTTCATGCCGTGTTTTTCAATTTGGAACACCCTGTCGTTGACGTAGTTGCCGCCGCTGCGGTCAAATTCGGTGGCGTGTACGTGCACCACCAACGGTTTGCCGGTCTGCTCCTTGATGGCAACTCCCGCCTCGTATGTGAGCCAGTCGTGGGCATGGATTACGTCAAAGTCGTATTGCTTTGACAATTCTGTAGCCACACGCGCATACATGTCGGTCTCTGTGTAGAGATTTGATGTGTAACGCCCTGTAAATTCAAATTTTGCGGGCTTTATTTCGTTGGTGTCGTTGATGTTGACATTTTCGGCGTCTTGGAGGTCGCTTATGGCGATTGTGATTTCCTTTGGTTTGCCGTCGATGTCTGTCATCATTCGCCCCTTCTCGTCAAAATAGACTTGGGACGGGTCTATGTCCCTGTTGATGAGTATTCGTTCTATCTGCTCCGCCTGTATGTATGGGTGGAGCGATGATGCCGCCTCTATATATATAAGGTGGTCTTTTACCTTGTCGAATGGTTGAGGGGATGGCGCATAATCACCCTGCACCTCAATCTTGACCTCACGGTCGAGGATCTTGGCGTGGCGTTCCAAGTATTTGTCCGCTCCGGCAAACTTGGTGTTCTTGACCTTCTCGTCGCCGAATGTTTTTGGAACCACGAATATGACTTTTGTGTCGGGTATCCGTCCGAGGCCCTTTACTATGCCGTGGCACGCCGTGCCGAGGCCGCCGGATATGTGCGGGGGAAATTCCCACCCGAGCATTAGCACTTTCATTTTAAAATAATGTGTTTAAAACTGTGCGAGCAGCAATCTTATTCTATTGATTGTAGCAATAGTAACTGCGCTCATTGGAGCTCCAATGCCTTCGTATGGCGGCAATGGGGTGTATTTTTCGTAGAAGTTTGGTGGTATGGTAATATTGAGTTCGTTGTCAAAATACAAGTATAATTCTTTTGCCTTTTGGCATCCGTCGGCGCCTCGCAATTTGATGTATATCTCGGCGAGGAATCCGAGGTAGAATGGTGTGATGAAGCCTTCTGTTGCGTACTTCGGGGAATCGGCGTCGATGTTGCGGAGTCCTACCGGGGTGAGCAGTTTTTGCTCGATTAATGGCAAAACGATTGCAATCTTGTCGCTGTCGGCGATGGCGTATGGCAGGGCGAATGCGAGTAGCTGTCCCACGCAGAATGTGGTGTCCTTGTTGCCATCGGAATCTAAGCTGTTGGCAAAATATCCCGCCTTTTTGTCGTAGAATTTGCGTATGAGCGATTGTTTGACAATGTGTGCGAGCCTTGAAGCCTTGCCCGCATCGTCGAGGAAACGTGCGCTGCAGCACAGCTCGGCGTAAAACATCAGCGCATTGTACCACATGGCATTGATTTCTAAGTAATAGACCTGTTTGTCGCCGTTACGGAGCGACAATAGGCCTTCGGTGTTGAGGTACATAGTATTGAAACGGCTGCTGATGATGTCGTTGATGATTTTCTTGATGGTTTCGCCGTATTCGCGGTATATCTTGTAGCGGTCGTTTTGCTGGTAGGCGTATTGCTGCACCGACCATACAAACCACAATGGAGTTTCGGGCGCGTAATCGACGTTGCCGATGCCGTATGCAAGCCCGTTGCGGATCGTTTCGATGTAGGTGTTAGCCAGATCGCGGAATAAGTTGGGATTGCCGCTTGGCAGCGTGAGACCGGCGATGGCTCCGCATACGTCCTTCGACCTTCGCCTTACCGGCGGTATGGTCTCTATCACATGGCAGCCCATATCGTCGTTTCTGAGCATCTGTTGTGCTGCATGCAATACGATGTCGTCGTATGTAAGCCTTGGTTTTCGTTGGGATATTGCTTCCACAAACTTTTTGGCGAGGCCTTCTGTTTGCTGAGGAATGAGAGATGCGCTGAATATAAATTCTTGGCTCGATACCAATTCGATTTCAAAAAATCCGGGCATGAACAGGTCTTCCTGGTACGGTCTGCCCGCCTTGTGGTCGATAGGATATTCTATGTTGTAATTCCAATCGGGCGCGGTAACGAAATCCCCCGGCATGCTGGTCTGCATGTAGAGCATAGGCTCGTTGTCGTTGGGATGGTAGGCGATGCCGTTTTGGATGACGGTATTGCCCGTGAAGATGCGTGGGTCGCGGTGTCGGAGTTCGTCGATATACCTGAATGCCACTATCGGTCTTATGCGAATCTTGGCTGGCTTGTTGGACGAAATGAGCGTGTACCTGACAAACAATGTCGGTTCATCGGAGGCGAGCACCATCTCCTTGCGTAGTATGGCTTCGTTGCCAAGCGAGTATTCGATGGTGGGGTAGGGGTTGAAGTTGGCTGCCGATATGTATTGGTATCCCATCGGGAAATAGACGTTGGGATATTTGCGCACCGAGATGTAATAGGTGTTGCCGCCGAGCAGCACCGCGTCGTCGAGCGTGGAGAGCAGTATTTTGGTGCGGTCGTGCTCTTGGTCGTATATCGACAATATGCCGTGCCAGTTGCGCGAATTGCACAGCGTGATGCTTGTGCTGGACGATGCTCCAAGCCGGTTGGTGCTTATCACGTCCTTGCCAAGCGAATATTCCATGTCGGACGACATGGTGGGGATCAATGGTGGTTGTTCTGCCATGATGTATATGTTTTTTGCCAATATGCTGAATTACAAACGGTTAACGACCCGCAACATTTGGGAAATGTCGTGGGTTTATTCCGACTTAAAGATAAAAAATTTTTTTTGACAAAAAAAAGATGCAAGGATATTTTTTTCTAATTTTTTTGCAGCTTTTTATTTGTACATCAGATATTTTTGGCGTTTTTTTACGAAATCCGACAATCCCGGCTCCCACGATTGGATGATTTGGTCTTCCGTTGCACCAGCGGCGAGCATCTTTACGAGCGATTTGTTGCCGTACAATTTGCCGAGGAGGTTTTGACTGGTGATGCACGTGCCGCCCGATATGCGGTACATGTCGATGAAGTATTTCAACGTGAAACGTGTGCTGTCGGGATTGATGCCGTGAAAATCTACGCCATAACACTTCTTGCCCTCGTGCATCGGATTGGTCTGCATGCCGGGTATGTCCTTGGGCGTAAACACATATTCGCCGTATTTCGGGTCGGGATAGCCGATGAAGGTAAACGGCGTTTCTGTGCCGCGTCCTACGCTGATATTAGTTGCCTCAAATAAGCACAAACTCGGATACAACCTTACCGAAAGATAGTCGGGCAGGTTGGGGGAGGGCTTGATGGGCAGTTGGTAACGCATCGAGCGGTCATAATTGGCAACTGGAATCACTGTAAGGTCGCATTTGACACCGCCTTTGAGCCAGCCTTCGCCGTTGATCATCTTGGCGAGTTCGCCCACGGTCATGCCGTAAACAATGGGAATTGGGTCCATGCTTACGAATGATGCGCAATCGGCATCGCGGATGGGACCCGCCACGTAGTCGATGTTGGGATTGGGACGGTCGAGCACAATCACTTTTACATTGGACTCTGCCGCCGCCTCCATTACATTGTGCAACGTGCTTATGTACGTGAAAAATCTGCATCCAACATCCTGAATGTCATACACAACGTAATCAAGCCCCGACATTTGCTGGGGCGTTGGTTTGAGGTTTTTGCCAAAGAGCGACACTATCTTCACGCCGGTCTTTTGGTCGGTCTCTGTATCTACCTTTTCGCCTGGCTCTGCCGCGCCACGGAATCCGTGTTCGGGTGCGAATACTTTTTGGACGTCCACACCGCCTTCTATCATTACGTCAAGCAGATGTTTGCCAAATGCTTGGGCTGTGGGGTTGGCGGTGAGAGCCACCCTTTTGCCGCGCAATAATGGCAGGTAAGCCGCTGTGTCTTCGGCTGCTACGGTGATTGGTTTTATGGTGTCTTTTTTAGGGGCAACGGCAATGCTGTCGGCAGCCGTAGTTGTTGCAACAGATTGTCCGCTTGCCGCCGACTGTCCGCCGCGAGCCGTGCAGCACGTAAGCGCAGCAGCAAGGAGCGGCATTGCCAAAAATGATATTTTTTTCATTGTTTTTGTTGTCTTTCGATGGCTTTTGCCTCGTTCCAGAGATCTTCCATCTGTTCGAGGGTCATGTCTTTTAGGGAGAGGCCTTGTTCCTTGGCGCGGGCTTCTATGTGGTTGAAACGGCGTGTGAATTTTGCGTTGCAGCGTTCCAAGGCGGTGTCGGCGTTGATGCCGTAGAGCCTTCCGGCGTTGATGGTTGCAAACAGCAGGTCGCCAAATTCGTCTTCCGACTTGTCGGCGTCGCCTTTTTCGAGTTCTACTTTGAGTTCGTCGATTTCTTCAAACACCTTGGGCCATACGTCGTGTTTGTCGTGCCAATCGAATCCGGCGTGCGATGCTTTGTCTTGGATACGGTATGCCTTGATTACCGAAGGCAACGATTGCGGAATGCCGCCGAGTACGGTCTTGTTGCCGCCTTTTTCTTTGAGTTTCACCTGTTCCCAGAGTTTAGACACTTCTTCCGGGGTCTCGGCCTTGACGTCGCCAAAGATGTGCGGGTGGCGGAATACGAGTTTTTCGTTGAGGGCGTCGAATACGTCCGTTATATTAAATTCGCCTTTCTCCTCGGCGATGAGGGCGTAGATGATGATGTGCAGCAGCACGTCGCCGAGTTCTTTTTTGCGGTCGGTGGGGTTGTTGGCTATTATCGACTGCGAGAGTTCATATACTTCCTCGATGGTGAGGGTGCGGAGTTGCTCGTTGGTGAGAGCGGCGTCCCACGGGCATCGTTTGCGCAACACTTTTATTGTGTCGAGCAGACGGAAGAAAGATTCTGATATTTTGCTGTTTTCCATTTCTTTGTCATTTTATAGTATCGAATGGCAAAGTTAATGATAATTTAGGAAAAGGGCAAAGTTTTTTTAGGGTCAATTGTTAGAAATTGTGTTTTGCAATAATGACGCACCAATAATATCCGTATTGACCGCCTTTTGCCATGCCGATGCCGATGTCGTAGCAATTGCTCCAAAAATCGTCGATGCCGAGGAGGTGGCGGCGGTGTCCGGCGTCGTCGTTGTCGGCTCCGCCGTCGTTGATGAGGAGGTGTATTATGCTCTTGCCAGTAGAGATATTGCTGCCTACTCCGAGGCTTTCAAAGTAGTTTTTGCTGGCATCGTCGTACCAATCGTTGCGGAGAGTGTATCCGGCGGCGTTTATCTTGATGTTGATGCCGCATCCGTCGGGATCTACATGGGCAAAATAATCGCGATCCACCATGTCCTGCGCCTTCTCTTGCGCCACTTTGGCGAGGGTGTGATTCCATCTGAGTTCGGGCATTGCTTTTATGCCGTTGAGATTCACACCCATTTCCTGGCTGTAACGTGCAGGATTTTTGCGGATGGCATTGAGGTAGTTGAAGGCGTTTTCGATTTCGTTGGAAGATGTGTAACTGTTGTTGGAGGGCAGTGTAGGGCCTTGGTTGCCGTTGTTGTTTGGGCGAGAGTTGGTTCGGTTGTCGTTTTGGGGAGGGTTGTTGTTTCGATTGTTGAGTTGGTTGATGGAGTTGTTGCTTGACGACGAGCTTGCCATCGGTGTCAATATTTTCTCTCCAAAATCTTGCACGCAGTTGTATCTATATCCTTCGTGAGGCTTGATGCTTGTGCCCATTGCGTTGTATGTGGCGTTGAGGATGTTTACGCGGTGTCCTACGCTTGGAAGACCGTCGTCGAGCAGGAGTTGCATCACAATGTCAAGTGCGTCAGAATAGCCATAACTGCAATTTTCGGCGGCATTGCCGCATTTGTAATATTTGCCTATGCGGGAGAAACACGCCGTGCCGTCAGACGAATTGTGCCCGGTCATGCCGTGCTTGCCCATGTCGTCTGCATGGAGTGCTGCCGTGAAGCAGAGGTTTTTTTCGGGATAGAGCATGGGACGGTTTTTCGATTGTTGCAAATCTCGTTTGAGCGATGCCACGTATGGCGAACTGCCGGTGAGGTATTTGGCGGCGTATGTGCGCATGAATTTTGCGCCGTCGAGCCTTGCGAGGTTACAATATAGGAATACGAGCTTTTCCTGTTGTGACAGGTTGGTGTTTTGGGCGGTGTTTGCCTTGGCGAGTTCCTGATTGCTCCATTCCGAATATGTCTGGGCGCGGAGGCCTTGCATCGCAATTAGCATTGCCATTATTATAAAAATCTTCTTCATGCCTTGTTCGGTTTTAGTCTTTGTTGAAGTTGCTCCTATTGATGTCGGGATATACGCCATCTCTAAATCTAAAGTCGTCTTTGTTTAAAATGCCCGACATTATGTTTCCCTTGAGTTGTTGTGTGGTGTATCCAACGGCTTTCTGGGGAACGTCTTTGTTGTCGATGCCGCCTGCGCTGCTTACTTCCTTGTCATAGACGCATCGTTCGATGGTGCCGTCGTTTTCGCGTCCGCATATCGAGCCGTAATAAGACGAGCCGTCGATGGTGCCGGTGAAAATGCAGGAAATCGTGTTGCCAGAATTGTATCCTACGATGCCGCCTACGTAATATGCAGCGGAGAGCTTGCCATTGCTGATGCATGATGTGATTTGCCCCTGCACATTGTCGGAGCAGATGCCGCCTACAAATGCCTGAGCCTTTATCGAGCCGTCGTTGTAGCACATTTTTATTTCAGATGTCGATTTTGCCACGCCGATGATGCCGCCGGCGTTGTTGCCGCTGGAATTGATTGAGCCCTTGTTGATGCAGCCTTCCATCTTGCCGCCTTTGCCAGCGATGCCGCCCGCTGCGTATGAAGCCTCCACGGTGCTTTCGTTGACGCAGAGGTAGATGTTGCCGTCGTTGAATCCAGCGATGCCGCCCGAACAGTCGCCGCCGTTGATAGTGCCGGAATTGAAGGAATGTTTGATGAGGGCGAATGAGTTGCGCCCCGAAATGCCGCCGGTATTGTCGCGCCCGGTGATGGTGGCGTGATTGGTGCAGTGGTTGATTTCGGTGTTGTTGCTTCCAGAGATGCCTCCTACGCAGCTCAGTCCGGTGATAAGTCCAGATTTTTCGTTGACGCAGGAATCGATGCGTCCGCTGCAGCTTCCGCAGATGCCGCCGGCGTAGTAGTCGCAGTTTACTGCGCTGTTGTTGGTGCAATTGGCTATTTCGCCGTTGTTGAATCCGCAGATGCCTCCGCAGTAGTTGTCGGCCTTGATGCGCGACGATTCGGTCTTGCACGATTCTATGCGCCCCATATTGAATCCGCAGATGCCGCCGGTGTAGTAGTGTCCCTGGATGTTGGCTCCGTAGAGTTTGACGTTTTTCACGATGCCGGTGTTGTAGCCGATGAGGCCGATGTTGTCGTAGAGAGGCTGGCTGCAGTGGAAGCCGTGTATTATCTTGCCGTCGCCATCGAGTATGCCGTTGAAAGGGGAGAGGATGGTGCCGATGGGCCACATTTCGACGTCCGACGGGCATGTGATGTTGTTTGTAATTTTGAAATGCACGTCCTTGAAACCATCTATGCAGGCGTAGCCCTTGTAGTTGCCGCCGAGGTTTACGGCTTCGCTCAATTTGCATAGGTCGTCGTATGAACTGATGAGCAGAGGCTTGTCGGCTGTGCCAGAGGGCGATAGGGACGGATTGCTGATGCGTATCATTATCTCTTTCTTTACCTTGCCGTCGGTGGTTACCAATACTACCGCGCCTTGCTTGAGCGGCAGAGCCTTGTCGTCTTTTATCTGCAATACGTCGTTTTGGCGACATTCGTATTTTACGCTGTCGATATTGTCGAGTTCGATGAACGACATGAGAGCGCGCACGTTTTCGCCTTTGCCTATGAATATTGGGGTGGATGCCACGATGGCCTCGCTGTATGTGTCGGATGAGATAATCCTGGGGTATAGGCGGTCGGCGAATACGAAGTCGATGTCAAAACCATTTTTGCCCTTGAGTTTGTCGCTTATCATATTTACTGTGGGGCGACCTTCGGTGTGTGTCATTTGCAGGAGTTCGTTGTCGCCTACGGCATCTTGCAAAGTGCATATTTGGTTGTCGAAGAAGCAGTTGGAGATGGAGCCGCCTATTGCGCCGCCGCATATAGCTCCGGTGTAGTCTTCGAGGCCGTCCACGCTGTTGATTTGCAGGTTGTATGCGATGGAGCCGCTGCTATTGAATCCGCATATACCGCCGCAATAGTAATGTCCGCGCAGTGGCACTGCGTTGATGCATTTTTCCACAGAGCCTGTGTTGTAGCCGCAGATTGAGCCAGTGTAGTCGCCGCCAAATATGTGTCCACCTACGAGGCATACGTTTGTGATTGTGCCATTGTTGTAGCCGAAGAGGCCGCAGTATTTGTCGAGGGGGCGCATTATATTCATGTTGCCCACTACGTGTCCAAATCCCGAAAAAATGCCGTTGAAAGGTGCGCTCGGCGTGCCGATAGGGTTCCAATTTACGGTGTCGGGGATGTGCACATTGTCCATGAGGGCGAAGTAAACGTCTTTGAAGCCGTCGATGCAGGCTATGCCGTTGTAGCTGGTGCGATAATTGACCGCGTTGGCAAATCGGGCTAATTCCTCGTAGTTTTTGATTCTAATCGGTGTGTTGGAGGTGCCGGTGGTGAGTGCGTGCTGCATTGTCGATTTGAAGATGACGTTTCTTGTGCATCTGCCGCCTTTTACGATTACAAATAGGCTTGTGCTGCCTTTGAGTTCGCATTTGTTGTCGTCTATATCGAGGAATGTGGTGTTTGACGAAGAGTATTCTATGCCAGGTGATTTGATTATTTCAAAGTTTTTGGAAACGCTTGCCGCCGTCTGTCCGTCGGGCAGTTTTACGGGAGAGAGCGCGGCGCGGAGTGCGTCGCTGAGTGAGGATATTTCAAGGCGCGGATACAGGTTTTCGTCTATTACAAATCCGTTGTGGTCAAAATTGAGCCCCGCCACAATCTGTGCTGTTGGCAGTCCCTTGATGCTTTTGTTGTCGATGGTGCCGCAGCCTTTTTTGAGCGGACAGGTCTGCGAGTCGTATATGCAATTGGTGATTGTGGTGCCCGAAGTGGCGTTTGATCCCACTATGCCGCCGCAGAAGTTGCCGTTTTGTACGTATCCGATGTTGATGCAGTTGGTGATGATGCCGTTGTCATAATTTTTGCCAACTATGCCGCCGCCGTAGTTGTTGCAGAAAATATTGGCGGTGTTTATACAGTGGTCAATTGTACCCGAATTGTGGCTGCAGACGCCCGCGCCGTAATATTCTACGCTCACCATGCCGCCGGCTATGACGAGGTTGCGTATTGTGCCGCTGTTGTATCCGAATAGCGTTCCCGACTTGCCACCCGCCACTATGAAATTTTTGATGGCGTAGCCTTGTCCGTCGAAGGAGCCGGCAAAACGCGCCGAATAGTTGATGCCGATAGGAGTCCACACGCAGCCATTGATGCTTGCGTCGTTTTCGTCCACATAACATTCCATGTCGATGTCGTTGGCGAGCACCACGGTCTTGCCCGTGAAATCGTATGGCGAGAAGAAGCCCGTTGTACCGTTTACGAGCGCGGCGAGGCCTGCAAGTTCGTTGGGTGTGGTGATCTCGTACAGCTCAGCCTTGATATTATCGACATACCAGTCGATGACAGGCTTAATGGTGCCGTCGGGGTTGTAGTCGATGGCTAAAGTCCTGCCTGACAGCAGCAAAAATAATATAATTAGTATGCGTCTCATGACTTTCAATGATAAAATATACTTAAAATCTTCCCAAAGATATTCAAAAATAATGCAAAAAAGAAAAAAAGTGTGATATTTTTTTTCGCCGGGGGATTATAATGGCGGATATTACACTTCTTTCATCGTCCAATCGACAATATTTTTAGTTGACAACAACCTTTATTGTTAGCGTCTTACCGGTCTCACTGATTGCCCGTAGTATCTAAAACTGTTGCTGAGCGGGCTTGTGTATCCAGAATGGAAGTAGAGTAGGGGGGCGTTGCTCGGATTGTCGGTACATAGCGACGACGACCAGTAGAAGCCGTAATTGCCGATGCGAGTAGGTGTGCCGTTGTCGCCGACGAATCCAGCGGCGGGCAGGAAAATCTCGTTGTCGTTTTTCTTGCTCTTGAAAATCCTGCCCGCCACGCCTTTGCCTTTGTAATTGACAGTCCACTCATTGGTGCAATTGTCCATAAGCTCCTTATACTGAGCCGCAGTAGGGATGTGCCATTCTGTACCCCAGATAGCATTGGCGGCGTCGTCGGCATCTTCAAGCACTCTGAGACGGTCGGTGTAGCCGTCATTGCCGTATGTTGATTTGTTGCAATATTTGATTAGTTTGTCGTAGTTGCCGTCGGCATATTGATAAAACGACCAGTCATATTGCGCCTTTGTGGAGGTCTCGCCCCAAGCAAAATAATCGCCGGGCTGCCATGGATTTTCAGCACCGATATTGCAGGTAGCCCACAACGTGCCGGACGGAAGTCCAAGGTCCACATAGTCGTGCCCTTGCTGTGCGGATGCCGTTACAGTATGCCACAATAAGGATGTCAGAAGCAGAATCAGGGTGAGAAATTTAGGTTTCATGGTTATAATAATTAAGTTTTGTGTCGCAAATATACCAAAAATACGGGATAAAAACATTTTTTTTCAAATAAAACCCAAAAAAAGTTCCGATTTATCAAATAAATGATTACCTTTGCCCTTTTGAAAAAGTGGTATAAACACACCGCTGAATATTAGCAAATGGAACTTCAAGGCATCAAGCAACGTTTTGGCATCATAGGCAACGACCTCGCGCTCAACCGCGCCCTCGACATAGCCGCCCAGGTAGCCCCTACCGACATCTCTGTGCTCGTCATTGGCGAGTCGGGTGTCGGCAAGGAAAACATACCCCAGGTAATCCATGCCCTGAGCGCACGCAAGCACGGCCCTTATATAGCCGTCAATTGCGGTGCCATACCCGAAGGCACGATAGACAGCGAGCTGTTTGGGCATGAGAAAGGCTCGTTCACAGGTGCCAACGAGTCGCGCAAGGGTTATTTTGAGGTGGCTGACAAGGGCACAATATTCCTCGACGAAGTTGCCGAGCTGCCTCTAAGCACTCAAGTGAGGCTTCTGCGCATATTGGAGAGCAAGGAATTTATGAAAGTAGGTTCGAGCAAGGTGCAGAAGACCGATGTGCGCGTGGTGGCAGCCACCAACGTCAACGTGGCAAAAGCAGTAAAGGAAGGCCGTTTTCGTGAAGACCTCTATTACAGGCTCAACACTGTGCAGATCAATATGCCGCCGCTCCGTGAACGTGGCAACGACATATTGCTCTTGTTCAGGAAGTTTGCCGCCGACTTCGCCGAAAAATACAATATGCCCGTCATCAGGCTCGACGATAGTGGCAAACAAGTGCTGCTCACATACCGCTGGCCCGGCAACGTAAGGCAGCTCCGCAACATCACGGAGCAGGTATCTATAATAGAACAGCAGCGCGACATCACTGGCGAGATACTTGTAAAGTACCTCCCCGACTACAAGGAAGACACGCACCCTGCCATTGTACCGGCGCATCAATCAGGCGGCAATGCAGACTTCGCCTCCGAGAGGGAGATATTATACAAGGTGTTGTTTGATATGAAAAACGACATCGCCGAACTCAAAAAAGAAATGAAAGACCTCATCGGTGGCAATGCTGCACAGATGGGGGACGACGACAACGCGATGTACTTCCAGCAAGAGGATTACAGCCCGTATGTTACGATAGATGACAAGCCGATAATGCAGTCGATGCACCCAAAGATGGATACGCTCCATCACGACAATGTAATCGACACTCACGTGATCACGCACCACGACAGCCTGTCGCTCACCGAATCGGAGTGCAACCTTATAAAAAAGGCGCTCGAAAAACACAACGGCAAGCGAAAGGCGGCGGCGGAGGAGCTCGGCATTTCGGAACGAACGCTATATAGGAAACTCAAAGAATACAACATCACATGATGAAGACAAGGAGAATCCTCATAGCGGCAATGATAGCGGCAATGATGACGATGATGACAGCCTGCGGAATATACTCATTCACGGGTGCGTCATACGGCACGGCAAAGACGGTGGCAATCGACTACTTCCAAAACAGGAGTACATACGTCAATTCGACCCTGAGCTCCAAGATAACGGAAGACCTGAAAGACCGCTTCATGAGTCAGACACCGCTCACACTCGTCAAGGACGGCGGCGACCTCCACTTTGAAGGCACGATAACGGGGTACTCGATTACCACCGCTGCCATCAAGGCGGGCGAAACTGCTGCAAGCAACAGGCTGACGATTACATTGAAGGTGACATTCACCAACCAGACGGCACCGGAAAACGACTTCGACAAGTCATATTCGCGGTATGCCGATTACGACGTCTCAAGCTCATTCTCATCAGTGGAGTCTGCGCTCGTGGACGAAATTGTGGAGATGCTCATAGACGACATTTTCAACGACTCAGTAGTCAATTGGTAGCTAACAAGGAAAACAAAAGTATAAGGAACTAAAAATATTGTATTGATTATGACTTCAAAACAATTCTTCAAATACCTCGTAGAGCCGGAGCAGCTCAACGACAGCTCCGTCGTGGAGATGGAACAGCTTATCAAGCAGTTTCCCTTCTTCCAGACGGCGCACCTTCTGTATCTGAAGGCACTCAACAGAATCAACCCAAAGCTTGTGAAGGAAAAGTTGCCCAAAGAATCGCTGTATGTATCCGACAGGTCGGTATTGCACAACTTACTCCGTGCCACAACAGACGACGCCGCCGAAAACAAGTCGGCAGCAAAACCTGCGGCAACGGCACCATCTGCACCCAAGACCGAGGAAAAGAAGGATGATACACCCAAACAGGAGGAAAAGAAAGCTCCGTCAGTGAAGGTAGAAGTCAGCGCGCCAGCATCGACCGACAAGGCAAGTGTCATAACAACAAAGACCACCACCACTGTAATCGAGACGCAGACCGAGAAGAAAACTCCTGTGATAGAGGTTAAGGAAATCAAAGAACCCAAAGAGTCTCAGGAGACCAAAGAAGCCAAAGAGTCCAAGGACCGTCCCACAATAAAGCCCAAGGCTCAGGAAGGCAACGACAAGAAAGTATTGTCCAACGAGGAACGCAAGCAAAACCACGAAAATCTCGTGAAAGATTTCTTTGACCTCAAGGACAAGGAACAATATGAAACAGTAGCCACCAACGTCGCGGCAGATGGCTCGATAAAATCTGCAGCCGCCGAACTCGCCGCAAAGAGTCAGATAGACCGTGGCACTGTAATCAACGACCGTACTGCTGCATCAAAGCAGACCACTACCACCACGGTAGTTACCACAGTAGAAGAAAAGACCATCAAGGCGTCGGAAGAACCCGCAAAAGCCGAGGAGTCCAAGCCCGAAGCTCCAAAAACTGAAGCTCCGAAGGCAGAAGCTCCGAAGGCAGAAGCTCCGAAGGCTGAACAGCCCAAAGACGGCAACAAGGACGAAATCCTCGACAAGATAGCAATGCTTCGCAAAGAGCGCGAGGAGGCAAATAGAAAACGCATCATCGCCGAAGAGGAGGCGAAGAAGACCAAAGCCGCAGCCGAAGAGGAGGCAAAACGTGTAGCGGAGGCAGAGGCGGCGGCAGCCAAGGCAAAAGCCGAAGCGGAAGCCGCCGCAGCAAAAGCCAAGGCGGAGGCGGAAGCCGCCGCAGCAAAGGCAAAAGCAGAGGCAGAAGCAGCTGCAAAAGCCCAGGCGGAAGCGGAAGCAGCCGCAGCAAAGGCAAAAGCCGAAGCCGAAGCTGCAAAAGCAAAAGCGGCCGAAGACGCTGCAAAAGCTGTTACAACTACCGTAACTACAACAACAGTGACGGAGACCGTTACCACAACGATAGAGCCAGTAGAAAACGCTGTCGTAGTAGAGGAAGTGAAAGCCGAAGAGCCAGCGAAGCCCATCGAACCTGCCAAACCTGCGGAGGAAGCAACTGAAATGTCGGCGGCAGACAAACTTCTCGCCCGTCTCAACAAGTACAAGCAGACGGAGCCGGCACCTGCAAAGACCGATAGTCCCAACCTCATCGACAAGTTCCTGCAAGAAGATCACCATCTCGACCGCAACAAGGAAGTTACAGCAGGCGACATGGGTCAGGATTCGGTAAAGCAGCCCGAACTCTACTCCGAGAAGCTCGCAAAGCTCTACATCCAGCAGGGACACTATGACAAGGCGATTGCAAGTTATGAAAAACTTAACTTGAAATATCCCGAAAAAAGTGCTTACTTTGCAGCGCAGATCGAAGAAATCAAGAAACTAATGAACAACAAACAATAATTAATAAAAATGTACACAGTTTTAATTGCACTTATCGTAATCGCAGCAGTACTTTTGGTACTCATCGTACTCGTTCAAAACTCCAAGGGCGGCGGTTTGGCACCCAACCTCAATGCCGGCACCCAGTTTGGCGGTGTAGCCGAACAGAAAAGCAAACTTGAAAAATACACTTGGGGACTCGTAATCATCGTAGCTGTCCTCAGCATTGTGGCAAGTGTTTCCAACGGCACCAAAAACCAGGGCAACCAGGAATCGGGCGTCAGGGACATCATGATCAATCAGAACGTAGTTCCCCAGGCACCCGCCAGCACCACCACCGCACCGTCGTTGCAGCCCGGCGAATAATCGTCTGCATCCGTAATGACACAAACAGACCGCCCCACCTGAGAGATACAGGCAGGGCGGTCTGATTTTTTTTGGGGGGATGGATGGTTATAAACTTTTATATACCTCTAATACTTGCTTCGCAATTTCGTCCCAATTGTATTTTGACATATCATATTTTGGAGTGCAGGCGGCTCGCCTGCCATCATTGCCATCGCGGACGAGCCGTTCGCATTCCAACAATACTTCTCCAATCCTACTTGTCAACGCATCAACATCGCCGCACGGGAAATAACATTCTTTGGGCAATCCGACTTCCAAATTTGCCGGAATGTCGCTCACAATCACTCTTGCGCCATAACTCATCGCCTCCAACAATGCTATCGGCAGACCTTCATGGCTCGATGGCAACACATAACACGCGCAATGCGACAACAGCGAATGTAACTTTCTGCCCTTGATAAAACCAGTCAAGACTACGCCGTTGTCCCGCGCCATTTGTTTGAGCGACCGTGAATAATCGTCCTCAAAATCCGTATCGCCAGCAAGGACGAGTTTTATGTCTGAATTGGGATTATTGCTGCGCCATTTCACAAAAGCCGATACCAAATGATGGAGATTTTTCTCCGGCACAAAACGGCACATGCCCAATACAAACTTGCCTCCCTTGATGCCAAGTTCGTCAAAATATTCAGGAAAACTACAAATATCCGGCTCAGGCACACCATTATATATAAGGTGCACGTCGGATGTGCGGTTGTATTTTCGTGCAATCAAATCCTTGATTACATTGGAGATAACAATCACCTTGTCGGCAAACCTACAACCAAACCTTTCTCCGAGTTTGAGCATAGTTTTTGCCAAAAACCCCCATTTGTCGCGGTCATAATCAGGTCCATGATGCGTAAAAACCACCTTCAATCCGCGCATTTTGGCGTATGGCACAAGCAATGCCGGACCAATGGCGTGGACGTGCAAAACATCCGCCTTTGCCTTCACGGCATAGTTGACGGCGCGAAAAGTATGTATGACCGCCTCGAATGATTTTTTCTTTGGGCTTTGGATGTCAACAATCTTAACGCCCTTCCAATCTGTAAGGCCGTCCGAAACATAATTGCTGCGTCTAACTACTGTTACATCAACGCCCATTGCCGCAATTCTCGGAAACAACTCCTCACAATGAGTCTCCACCCCGCCCATGACATTAGGTATGCCACGAGTGCCAGTAACAACGATTTTCAAAATTTTTGGATTTAAAATATTATGATTATCTTTGCGCTATTATGAAAAAGTTTTTCACAACAATAATAGAAGCCATTCAATATGTAGGGATTGCAATAATTGCCTGCATATCTGCGGTGTGGCTGTGGATTACAGGACGAGGGAAGAGGTAGTAGCTACTTTATCTCAATCTTCCTATCCGTTTCTGCGACAGTGCCTTCGTATCCTTGCGATTCAACATCAGCGTTCACAATATCCTCGCCGCGTTTGCCTTTCAATGCCTCCACAGAATCGGCACTTAAACCATTGTTGATTTCGGCATTCAGGTCGCAGGTGGAGAGTTTGTCCAAATCCTCTTTGGTAACCTTGCCGTCGCGGTAGTCGCAACAAATTGGATTCTCGTACATCGAATATTTCTTGCCAAAAATGGATTTCAATTTGTGCTTGAAAACCCACCATGCCGGTTTGCTGAAATACTTGTGCATTGCGGGCGATACAGAACCAATCATCCAACAATTTCGGTCACAACAACGTACTTTTTTGCGCACCTTTTCCGCCTCGGGCGAGTTCCAAAGTTCGTCCCAGGTCTGACGGTTGAGGTTGCCCATCACTTCCTTGTCCTTGGTGCCGTTGCAGGGCATCACGTCTCCATACGGGTCGATGAAGAATGTATCAAAACTCATATCGCACGGCAACAAGCGTTTTTGTCCGTAGATGTAATTAATAAGACCGTGGTTGAAATACGCCCTGAACCATTTTTTCGGCGAATTGGATTTCAGAAGTTCGTTGACGAGGTTTTCAAAATTCTTCGCCACCATCGGACGGTCGTGGATGATGTTTTTTGCCTCCACAAAGTAGAACGAATTGTGCAGAGATGCGGTTGCAAATTCCATTCCCATCTCGTTGCTGATATTGTAGAGAGGCACGAGGTCGGGCGCATTCTTGTCTTGAACAGTCATGCCAAATCCGACATCCTTCATGCCCATTTCGCGGAGTTTTTTGAGCGTGGTGTATCCGCGTTGATAGCCGTCGTTGAGACCGCGAATCTCGTTGTTGGTCTTTTCCAAACCCTCGATAGAAATCCTGATTCCAATCTGCGGGAACTCCTTGCAAAGATCCAAAATCCTGTCCGTGAAGAATCCGTTGGTGGAGATTACGATGCGGTCGCTGAGTTTATAAAGTTCGCGGACGATTTCCTTGAGATCCGTCCTGATAAAAGGCTCGCCGCCGGTGATGTTGGTGAAATACATCTTGGGCAGTTTCTTGATAGTTTCGATGGAGATTTCCTCCTCCGCCTTGCTCGGAGCCTTGTAGCGGTTGCACATCGAGCAACGCGCATTGCAACGGTAAGTAACTATTACCGTACCGTTGAGTTTAGGGGTTGACATGGTATAATAGACTAAGTATTAGAAAGTTTAGGAATCCAATACACGGATATTTTATATGATGATTATTGGAAATACAACCTTTTGTGCCTTTTGCTGATGGCAACAGATGCCCTTACCATTTGCAAAACATCGGCAATGTGTTTGTCTTTCAGTTGTCCAATGATAGATGTACCGCCTCTATTAATATCCTCGGATATTTCGTCAAGGCTGCGTTCTATGACCGTAGAAGCACATAGAAACGAATCATATTTAAGAAAAGGATAATCAGAATGTTTCAACGGGTATTGCAAGTCAAGGAGTTCCTGTTTTTTTAAAACAAGTGGATGAATATTTGAATTGATAAAAAAGAACCCACATACCTTGTAATTGCTGATTCCCATCACAACGAAAAATTTTCTGTGGTCGATGCCTTCAAAATCAGAAAGCAAAATAGAACCCCTGCCTAATGAACCGGCTATTATGGATGTAGGCAGTTCCATCAGACAAAAGCCTCCTCCGCTTTTAGTTGTTCTTCTACAAAATTGATATAATCATCGTTGTCGCCAAGTTCAGTAAGTCTGTCTCGCACTGATATTTCGCCGTAGCGTTTTGTGTTGCTCCATGCATATCCGTGCGAAATTTCTGATACTTGCTGGAATGTAAGACTTTTGAATTTCGTAATATATTTGTCCAAAATTTCAACTTCCGATTCTGACAAATAATCCATATCAGGAGCGGATGTAAGTTGTATATCCTTCTGATTTACAAAATGAAATAGGTTGTCCCTGATGTCTTTGACCTGTGGAGCAAAAAAACTATCGCCCCTTACTGCCTTCAACATATCGTAAACACAGGACGGCACAGGACCGAATTCCATTTTGATGTACGAATCGCCTGTAATAGACCTTCCCCAACGCGACAAATGTTCATTATCAGAAAAATAGAGAATCTTGTGGCACTTGTGGATGTCGCATACACCTCCCATCTCCTGTAAAATGTACAGGATTGCTTGGATAGTAACGTCCTGTTTGAATAATCTATTACGAGACATAGGCGATAATTTTATTTTGTGGCAAATATAACAATTATCATATACTCTGCAAAATTTTTTAGTGATTTTTCTGTTGACATAATTTTATGTTGGCTATGTTTTAGAAATATTTTTGGCAGATGTTGCCTATGTTTTAGAAAGAATTTTGATGCTTTTTGCCTATGTTTTAGAAATAATTATTATCTTTGCGGACACAAAAACAAGTAATTATGTACGAAAGAGAACTTATATCACAACTTAGGCAATGGAGCGAAAGAACTCCTCGCAAGCCGCTTGTAATACGTGGCGCACGACAAGTGGGCAAAAGTACATTGGTGCATGAGTTCGGAAAAGAGTTTGATGTTTTCATTGAAGTAAACCTCGAATTGTCCGAAGACGCTCATATTTTCACACAGACAGATGACGTAAAAGCCATTTGGCAATACTTGTAAGGTACAACAGCCGAAATTGATTTTGTATGGCAATACAACTCACAAATAATCCCCATCGAGGTGAAAACAGGCACAAACTCGCACATGCGTTCATTACATAGTTACGTCAACAATGCCGACTCCCATGTAACGGCAGTACGGGTATGGAGTGGCGATTATTCCGTACAAGACGTATCAACTCCCGCACCCGAAAGCCGCCCTTACCGCCTTATCAACGTCCCGTTCTACTATGTCGGGCAATTGTGTGAGATACTGCGTGAAAATATGGCGTGATGCAGTGGATGAGTTATAGTAACTTACTGTGCATTGCAACGGTAAGTTACTATAACTATGCCGTTGAGTTTTTGGGTTGACATAGTATGTTATATTTGTTATTTTCTCAAAAGTTTTACAATCGGTTTGGCAATAGAGTGTACAATGGTTGATAATGTCAAAGTAACCAACACTGTAAGAAGTATAAATACGCCGCTATTGACGTTTTCAAAAAGCCATGTTGCCAATGTTGCCATCACGATTCCATGACTAAGATATACTTCATACGATATGTTTCCAAGCCAAAGGCTTATCTTATCGCCAAATTTTCTGTTGGAAGTTGCTGTGAATAAAAGAAGTATTATCGCAACTCCTAAAATAATTTTCAGTAGATATGCACCAAAGAAATATACGAGTTTAAACTTCAAATATCCAATTCCCAACATGCCTCCAACAATAGTTAAGATTGCAATTTTTGCAAGGCGTGATTTTGACATCCACAAAACAAATTGGTCGAAATACCTATAAAGCAATACTCCCCATATCAATCCAATGCGTTCAAAACACCATCCAGCACCAGCACTATTTCCTGAATAGACCCAGAAATAGAGTATCAAAGATGAAACAATTACACCTGCAATCAGAATTATGTCTGTCAATCTGTTATTTTCAGGAAACCATTTCTTTTTACACAGCATTACAATGTAGAACCATAAGCACCATTGTAACAATACAGCAACATAACCATTCAAATGATATAGCGCTGAGAATGTATATGTATTTTTGTTGACAATGTCAAGACAAAAACTTACAACATTGATTAAAAACGCGGGTATCAAAAGAGACACCAATCTGTTGCGCCAAAAATTATGAAGATAGTCTTCCTTTCTCTCTGCGCTTAGCATCATACCGTATGCCGATATGAGGAAAAAAATCGTTACACACACATAACCGAAACTTCCAATGGCATCTTGCAACGCATTGTCAAACGGTGGTTTCACATGCACATAAATAACAATCAGACAACAGAGTCCTTTCAATACGGTTGTGTAGTCTTTGGTGAAAAATTGGTTGTCTTGCGGTTTGCTGTGAACAAGAGCATTGCCGCCGCCTAACAGAGGTGATAGTAAGGTAAGAAGATAAGTTTGAAACATCAATGATTTACAATAAGTTAGAAACAAAGAACAATCAATCACCTTTGTAAACCTCTATCAGTTTTTCATAATATGTCTCGGCAGAATACTTTTGTTGCGCAGCATCGGCAATTGATTTATAGTTGAACGTTGTCGACATCATCAAGCGTATCTTGTCTGTGAGGTCGATAACATCGCCAGATGTGAATGTCATTCCATTGATACCTTCGTCAATTAGTTCGGGAATGCCGCCGATACGCGCACCAAGGACGGGAGTGCCAAGACTTTGAGATTCGATGATGGTAAGCGGGTTGTTTTCTGACCATTCCGATGATATTACCATAAACCGCGCGCTTTCAAGCAATGGTCGGAATTGTGGCCATTGTTTTTGACCAACAAACTCAATATTGTTGCAGTTGGAATATTCTTGTTTGAGTTCGTCAAGAAGTTCTCCACCACCAACTACAATAAGTTTGTACGGCAACTTAGCCGCTGCTTTGCAAAGAGTCTTAATTCCTTTGACTTCGCTGAGCCTGCCAACAAAAATGTAGTGTTCTGATTTCTCCAGCGATGGATTTTGTACTTTGGAAAGATCAATGGAATTACAAAGAACGTTAAATTTATCAGGATTGTAACCGCTCCTAACCACGGTATCCTTCATAAATTGTGATGGAGCGATAAACTTATCCACATTTTTGGAAATACGCTGAGTGTTCCACATCCGCAATTCACGCCAACCAATCAAACTTCCAATGATTCCGCCAGGCATACAGCGATGTTTGACAACAGCTAACTTGTCGCTAAAACATTCCTCGCACCATTTACCATTTCGCATACAGGTATAGCAAGGGCATGCCAATTTGCTGTCGTGCAAAGTCCACACAACACGGATGCCACATTTGTGGGCAATTTCGGCAACAACGGGAGATAGCTGTGTGTGTATGTTGTTGAGATGAACTACGTCCGGATGAAAGTTGTCAAGAAGTGCGGCAAATTTTTCCTTTGTTTCACTATCGCCAAAAGGACGCGTCAATGCTTTGGCTTTCGTCATTTCAGACGGCCAATATTTGCTCCATTCCGACGTTTCGTTGTCGGGATATTGCATTGTAAAAATCGCAACATTGTGACCATGCGATTTTAGCATCTTTTCCAACGACATTGTATAGATGCAATCACCGCCACGAGGATAGTAGAATTTATTTGAGAGGAGGATGTGCATAATGAGGTAGATGTTTTATAATGACAACGATTCGGATAGGAATTTAAATGATATTTCACGAAACTCAGTAACACGTCTATCCACTTCATCATAATTAATTGGAGCATCAATTGACATTATGTCTCCCAAAAACAAACGCTTTTCAAGTCCGAATTTGGATAAAAGGCTGTCTATGCGCGAATTCCGCCCCCCTTTTTTGGTGACTGCATAGCGATAAAATACCATAAATTGTCTGTGGAACAGAATTGAAAATATGCTGCAATGAAACGAGTCTGTGCAGACATACGAAGCATTTGCAACCAACCTAAGAAAATCGTCAGGTGCAATATTGTGAAGTGAAATGTCGCAAAATTCTTCGTCTCCAGGAACATATTCGTCAAGGTTGACTACTGCAACTATTTTCATTCCTGTTTTCTCACGTAACTTATGTGCGGCTTCCCTTGCCTCTGTATTTGGTCCAAGCAATAGGCAAAAGATGTATGGCTCATGAAATCCGCTTAGCTCTTCAATATTTGCCGATGCTATATCATTCCACTCTTCTGCATTAAGCAACATTGACGGATCCGATACATGGACTGCCTTGTTGACAGATAGTGAATCAACTATTTTTTTTCCTTGAATTTCGCGTACACCTATATTGGCGAAACGGTCGAGATATGTTTTTGTCGCATCTCGTTGAAATGACGGAATCTCAGAAACTCCAAAACTTGCCGCATATGCAACTTTGGGGATATTGTCACTTACAAACACAAGGTTGTAATAATTGCCATACAATGACATAGGAGTCCACAATTGGTCGCTGCCAACAAGCACTAAATTGTAATTATTTCCCCCCCCTTTCAATGCATCGTAACCGTCATATTCGCGGAATAAAGGTCTTAGATATTTAGTTCCAAACCTCTCGAATGCAGCGATCTGCAAAGCCATATTGCGTTTATAATCCGAATGAAGAAGCATATTGATGTTCTGTTTGTATTTGCGAACTTGGTCGGAAATGTCGCCAATCCTTATAGCGCGAAACACCATAGCAGCTTTTTTCAGAAGACCGTCATGCTTGTTGTAACGAATGATTTCGCACTCGTGTCCCAACTTATGTATGGCGCTGATTGTTGCATACGACTGCAACATTGTGCCAAAATTGTAGCCATATGCTAACACGCAACCAATTTTTTTACTCATTTTTTTTGAAATGGGAAAGAAATTCGATTATAAACCACAGTTTGGTATGTCTACCTATAAACATTTGAGCCATAGACGATAAAATATGCATATAATCATTTATGCCACACCGTATCGTCTTGAGGTCTGAATCATAAATAGGATTTTTGCGGTGCAATAGAGTGTTAATGTGCATCGCCGCTTTCGCTCGTGATTTTTTGGGATACAGCATAGCCGCTTGCGATTTATTTAATGTTTCTGCATCAAGTTTTTCGATTTTGCAATACCCATCTGCAACGGCATCCTGCAGTATTTTTTGCCAAAAATTAGACCTGACAATTACTGATGAAATACCAACCTTATCATCGCTATACGGCGGAATATGAATGTCGCCAAAGCAGACATCCGCAAGAGCTCCATAATGGTCAATACACGTCAGGCATCTATGAGGCTTGAAAAAACTTCGCAAAATTTTTCCATAGTAGTGTTCGTATGGTATTTGCATCTCCCGACGTTCGCCATCCATCGGACGTTCCATTATGGTTAAATTGCCCAAACAACCGTTATCGCGAAAAGCAAAATAATCAATATTCTTTTTTTCAATTTTATAGTGTTGCAATAAAAAATCTCGTGCCCCAAACGTTCTTTCGCTTGAACAATATATTGCGAATAATCCTATAATACGTTCTGAAAGTTTCTTGTCAATTTTCATACGTTTGCGGAATCCTTGTATATGACAAGGCAATCCAACAATAACGTACTTGCCATTAGATGCGGCAATATCATTGCCAACCTTGTTGAGCGAAACAGGACAATATTTGGAACTTCGCGCCGCAAATACGTCCTCCTTGTTTCGTGCTATGTATGAAATTGGTGTGATATGGTCATCGGCGAAGCCTGTAACCACAGCCCCGTCCACAATCTTTTTTTCTAACAAATAAATTAATAATTGACTTGCCATACCACCTGATGCAGAGCGAAACCTGATGTCGTGATTAAGTGCATATCCTGTATATAAATTAATGTAATTGCCAATATATTTGTCATAATTTTGATACTCTGTGTCAACAAATTCATTGAAATTAATACCTGTTCCTGGACACACTTTAAGGCATCGACCACAATTACTACAAGCATTCTCCCTTATTACCGGACGAAACAAGCCATTCTGTTCTTGAATAAGGATGCATTGTTTGTTGCAAACGTCCTCGCAAACGCCACAGCCAGTGCAGAGGGTGTTATTGATGGTATATAGAATGTTATTTTTCATTCTTCATTTGTAAATAGTAACGAGTAAATAATTGTTTAGGCGTTTCGAACGAGAATAATGCCATAAAACCATGCCAATTGGCTTTGAGCATAACTTTTCGATGTTCATCAGTCTTAATAGAGTTCTTTATCAACCAATACAACATTTTGAAAAAATATTCAAAAGTTGCTAAAAAACTATATATCAACGCCGCAAAAAATGATTCGTCCCGATAAAAGTATAGCAATCCTTTTACTGTTGCAGGTTTTGTTGCTAATATTGTTTTTGACCAAGTGCCACCACAGGCATGCGTGAGTTTTGTATTCGAATTGACATAACATTCGTAACCATTTTTGTTTAATAATGTTGATAGCGCTATGTCTTCAGGACAAAAGAAGTACTTTTCATCAAACCAACCAAATTTTTCAAAAATATCTCTTCTAATTAAAAAGGCGGCACCTGAAATGTTGTACGTTTTAAAAATGCCTATTTTGTTTGTATACTGAGAGTTTGTTTCATATTTTTTCAGCAAGCCAACTAACCCAAGAATATATGTGCCAATATTATATTTAGGTTTTCCACACCTTTGTACACTACCGTTTTTGTTGAGTGTAATTGGACTTACAATAGCGCACCTATCATCGGATGGAAATGACTTAACAAGAGTTCCTATCGTATTTTCATCAAAATATGTATCGTCATTCAATACAAAACAATATTTCCCCTTTGATAATCTAAGCGCAAGATTATTATTCTCAGAGAATCCTCTTATTTCATTACTTTCTATAAACGTTACCCATTGATGATCGCGTTTAGCTTTATCTAGATTTTCTTTAGAAAATAAATAGGCGACAACAAGTGTTTCGTACTTTATTCCAAATGTAAATTTTTTAATACTATTCAAACAAGGATAAAGATTATCCATGTTGTTCATACAAACAATTATTATACTAACATCTATCATAACGTACAATTAACCAGCAACAATTTTTTTCGTTTCTCTTCCAAATAATAAATAGAATATAAATACATATAATAAAATAAACATATCAAAAGATGGTATTGGAAATGTAAAAACACCATACGTATAAAAATATGATAAAAAAATATATAGTATAACGGTGAACAAGTTTATTTTACCTTTTGTTTTGATTTTTGAAGACAGTCTGTTTATTATAAGTACAATAATAATTGGTATATATTTGCCAAACTCGATTATTAATCCTCCAATGTATGTGTAAAAGATAAAAGGAGGAATTCCTGTAACTTGTTCCATATACTCATACCTTTCTTCAACATTAATAAATCTCTCACCTCCTAACACAAACCTAAATATAATAGAAAAATACGACTGTCCCATCGTATTGTCTTTTAGCTTGTCCCATAGAATACCGTTAAAATTATTCATTGGCTCTCCCATATACTTGTACATAAAAAACTCAGCATTGTCACCAAACCTTGATAATGTTATGAGTACAAAAAATATAACACCTAATCCTAAGACTGGTAATCCATAAAAGATAATAGCTTTTTTTATCTTTGAACTCAAATAATCTCTTATCAAGAATAGAGTTATCGCGTAAACACAGAATGTAATAACCATTTGTCCTCTACCTACTTGTACTATAATATACCTCACGCTTTCCAAGAAAGTTGTTATAGCAAAAATATTGTTCAATTTTTTGTTTTTAATGTTGGTGTTTACAAATAGTAATACGACACTAAGCCCGATTGCCAAGGGTCTCATACCGGCGTACAATAAATGTATCCTATTTATGATGGAATTTTTTACAACAAGCGAATTTACATCGTCACCATTTTTCCCATATGCTAAATTACGATATTCTTCCAATTCAGTCGAAGAAGTTAAAATTTTGATAATAGTAGGAATATCA
Organism: Bacteroidales bacterium UBA3824; assembly: GCA_002393195.1. Classification (GTDB taxonomy): domain Bacteria; phylum Bacteroidota; class Bacteroidia; order Bacteroidales; family UBA3824; genus UBA3824. Next base: position 28,282 of record DGIK01000164.1, read on the forward strand.
AGAATAAAAAAAAGTAATTGACATAGAATACATACTCCAATAATGATTTTCAGCGCATTTCTATTGGGATATATAATATTTTCAATTTTTTTAATCTTTACTAATGGATAAATACATATATAGAGCATCAATAACAAATATATGCATGGTAAGAATGTTTGTTTACCTGCATGCATTGATATTGAATACATAGGTTGTTGTATAAACAAATAACTCATCCACGAGGAAACGCAGAAAAATCCCCAAAAAAACAAACCTAGACTTAGTTTGTTTTTTTTGAAGAAAAAAATAGCTATTAACGTATAAGCAATTGCATTTATTAATAAAACAGTCTCAGAACTCATATTGTGATGCAATTAACTATTTTGTAATATCAAATCAATTAGCGTATGTAAATCTTTGTTTTGCCTTGCAGACACTAATTCAAACTGATGGAGAGACTGTTGTTCCAACTTTTTCCTATCTTCTATTATGAAAGAATTTAGTTTTGCGTACAGATCGCTTCTAAAAAAGGGAGAAAATATAATACCAGCCTCTCCAACGACTTCGGGGAGAGAAGTGAACCCTGAACAAAGAACAGGAGTCCCAAATCTCATCGCTTCCAGTGGAGGATACCCAAACCCTTCAAATAAAGTTGGATATATAAGTGCAGTTGCGTTTTTTAAAAGATACGCTAGTTCTTCATCACTTACGTATGGTAATGAAACGTGGCAATTAAATTGTTGGACTATATTACCAGTTGTAACTACATAATAATCAGAATGAATTTTACAAAATTCTTCCAAAACATCCATCGCCATTTGCGTATTTTTTAACCATCTGTTAGAACTTAACATCAGGAAGTATTTTTTTTGTATGTTAGTGAGCCTAGCAATACTTGGTACTGGTTTCGGCATAACAGCTTTCCTTAATGGCGAATACAAAACATATATTTTTTTATTCCTCAAAAATGGAAGGTTGTATTGTATGGATGATTTTGAAAAATTAGAAACGGTTACAACATCAAAATTTTGACTTGCAATATATGTACTATTTTTTTCAAAATAATATTCAATTGATTTAAATTTTGAAAAAATACAACTCAACTTATGCTTTATCGCTTCTTTTATTGAAACTGAAATAATATTAGGATTTAATAGATGTAAATTACTTTTTTTTATTTCATAAGATGCTATATCGTGCAACACTGCAACGACATGACATCTAATATTTGATAGATCGTGTTTGATTACACGTTGAAGTATCCCTATAAAAAAAGAATCAATACGCTCTTTTTCGACAAGTTTAGCAATAGATTCTATCTTTGTAATATCATAGTATCCGTCAAAATTGTTGTCGTATAAAAAACTATTATAATCTAATATTGGTATTTGAGAATCAAAAAGAGCAAATATTGAAATGTTACGATTTTTTTTTTGTTTTACTAATTCAGCCAAAATAACTTTTGTATACTCAGCACCACCATTAACGGTTCCTTGAATAGAAATATAATCAAATAGTATCTTCATTTTATTAAAGATGATTTACCAACCATGTTACGGAATCATTTCTTGCTTCATTTAGTTTTATATCAACCTCATTCCATTGAACTATATCTGTATTCGGAGCGGAATCTAGCGAAATAAGTTTATAGTCTAACCCTAAAAGTTCCAAAAGAGATTCACTTCTTCCATTATCTCCATCGTTCAGCTTCAATGTTGAGAAATTTTTTTTAAAATGACAACAAAATACTGTACCATGAAAGGACGATGTAAGCACATAGGTTGCTTTTTTTATATACCCAAGAAATTCAGAAGGACCAGCAGTAATGGCTTGGTGGCTGTTGGATAGCATTATATGTGCTGATAGGCATATGAATTTTAAATTCATTTTTTTCGCCCATTTTTTTGCATATAAATAAGCACTCTTATTGGCTCTTGCTTGATAATAAAACAAATATGGATTTTTTATTGAAGGTTCTTTTGCTATTTTTTCAAAAAACGCTTTTGATTGAAGCAAAGTAGGATCCAACACCCATTCTGCTTCAAAATTGCAATTCGACTTGATGTAGTCCTTCAAATATTTTTCCCGAACACTTATTGCATTAAAATTCTTTAATAAATTTGCAACAACTGCCCATTGTACATTATCACAACTGCCCATACTTGCTGCATAGGAGATTAAATTGGGCAAATTATCTTGTTTGAATTGTCCCCAGTAGAAATAATCATATTTGCCCGAGCTGTTCCTTAGATTCCATACTTGATCGCTTCCTATAACAATTGTGTCATAATCTTGACTGATTGTTTGCAATGATTTCGAGGTGAGATTAAGATAAGATTCAATAAATGAATTAAAAGCATAGTATCTTTTTTTACGTCTTCTCAAATAAAGAAGGTTTTTAATAGATTTTAAAGGATGCTTTAGCGAATATGTATAACATTCCGAGTAGTGATAATAATGCTGTGATTGAGGGTAATAGTCTATCACCGATACAGACCTGCAATAATTCTTCAATATTTCCTGAAGAGACAATACTTGTAAAATTGCACCATAATTATGCGCTCTTTGAAATGTGATTATTCCTATGTGCTTATCTCTTTGCATATTGTCAATAATTTTTTAAACTTTTTGACATAATTTGTCATTTATTTCATCGTATTTAAATCCAAACAAAAAAGCCAAGTTCCTATTACTTTTTATCACACGCGCTACTGACAAAGATAGTATTATTGCAACAGCAGACACTAACAAAGAATACGTTAATTGAATAGTTATACTTAACGGTAAATTATTAATTTGCAATATGTATTGTCCAACTTCCCGAAATGATGCTATAAAAAAAAGATGAAAAATATATATTTCCATTGAGTTTTTGCCAATCTTCTCCCCTAACCAATTAATTTGATATTTGCTCAGAAAGTTGTATAGAAATATAATTGCACAAATAGGGATTACCAAACGAACAATTCCGTATATATCGAAATAGTTTGATATGACCATCAAACAACCATAAAGTACAAAGCACCCCATTGACACTGAGGGATGCTTAATAAAATTATCTAAGACCTTTGATTTATGAACCATATACCCAAACATAAAGGCAACATAATATGATGACAAGTTTGCCAAATGCGTTAATGGCTTTGGCAAATAATCTTTGGTGAACTTTGCTATGACGGAGAGCAACACAAACACAACTATGCGACTAATAATGTCTGTCAATAGAGAGTCTTTAATTTTAGATAGAAAATATAACTCTACAATTACTATTAGATTCAGAACAAATAGTGTAATCAAAAACCAATAGCCAAAATACCCTTTTATATATAATACGAAACAACCGGTAATAATATATGGTATCAATAGCCTATATATTCTTTTTTTTATTTTTGCCAAATAACGCTCCGTATCCCCGTCTTTAAAAAACAAGAATCCACTTACAAAGAATAAAAGTGGCATATGAAACGAATAGATTATTTTCCAAATTAGAGAGGCATTTGCTTGCTCTGTTGTCAATGTACAAATCTTGTTGCTCAAAAATGTATAGTCAGGGTATGACCATGCTAAAGCATGTCCCATTACCATCAACAAAATAGCTAGTCCTTTTAATTGATCAAGATGAGAGTAGTATTTTTCATTCATATCAGATAATCCTTAACTTTTTTTGTTCGGGATAGTTGGCGTCTGCAATTTCACTTTGAAATTTGCTACAGAGTGATTTTCCAATGTTCCGTTTTTCATTTTAATCCACATTTCCTTATTATCACGCCTGCACACTTTTTGAATAATTTGTATCCTTTCGAATACCAAGGTGTAGTAAAAAACTTTTTATATGACTTACTAAATCCGTGCTTATTATAGAATGTCCAAAAAAGTTCTCGTTTGGGATTCGCGGCATGTGGATGTTGCAAGCAAGGCTGCATTGCCTCTGATTCAGTTAATACCCAAAAATCAACATTTGTTTTTATTGTGTCATAAATTTCCCTTCCCTTCTGAGTATTGATTATGACAAGAGATGTACCTTTGTTGGAATAAGTGTCAGGTCTTTTGTTGGAATCATCCCAATAATCAGCAACCGTAATGTCTCCTGTCCTTCGCAAATTTGTGAAACGACATTGATTGCAAGAAGGTCGAGTAATCAATCCTGAAAAAAACAATTTGCCCCAATGTGCAACTCCAAGTTTGTCGTCTCCCAAGGATGTTCCATCAGCAAAATAATAATAATAATAAAATGCGTGGCTCCATCCTTTCTTTTTATTTCTCATATCTATCGATACGAGTTTTTTGTGTACTTTTTGTTCTACAAAATTAACATATTCCTTGAAAATTAGAGGACTTGGCACACTGTGACATATCAAATCCATTGTCAGTAAATTCTCATATTCTTTTTTTAAAAATAGTTTTAATGCGTGTACTTGACAGGGTGTGCCAGTGAATAATACATATCTTTTGTCTTCTAAATATCTTTTTGTAATTTCAAATATTCCTTCGATATGACTTTGTACATATTTGGACCCATGAAAACATTTTAACCCATCCAATGTGTCAGCAACAGCATGTTTGACGACCATATTCTCGTCATATTTCACGCCTATTACAATTCCTTTTAGTTCTGCAACCACATAAGAGGCGAGAGTATAAAACATACCACCGCTAGAACTCCGCATAAGGACATCATCTTGTTTTGTTCTCGCGGCATAAATAGTTTGGTACGACGCATTCCTCTTGTCATTGTTTGTTATTGGGCACACCTTCTCACATAGACCGCAATTAGTACATTTGTCTATATTAATGCAGGGATACAAGAACCCTTGCTCGTCAGGTTTCATTGTTATCGCTTGATGCGTACAAATACTTTTGCATGCCGTACAACCACAACAATTAGTTTTGTCGGAAATGTTAATCATTTAAATATTTTATTTTTTGCCTTCTGGAATTGCGTCCTTAGAAATTCTTTGTCGTGATTTGTACAACCAATAGTATATGAAAATAATGCGACACATATTACTGACAAGGACGATAGGATCAAAAACGAAGTGAAATTATCTTGCAAATATCCTTTCAAAAAAATCGGAAATACAGCCGAAACTCCCGCCACCAATAACACCCTGAAATAAACATTTTTCAAGAAATCTGTCATCGGCAAATCAACCATTTTTTTCAACATAACAAGTCTGGAAATTTCACATACTACCGATATTATTATTGCGACAATAAAAACACTTTCAGCTGTTGCACCCATTTTATAGCATAGGTAAGTTATCGGGAAGTTCATCATTTGTAAGCCTCCTACAACTATCTGATAATTACGAATCTTACCAGTTGCCAACATAACAGTTATAAGAGGTATTGCCATACTTTCTAACATTACGAAAGCCAAAACAAGTCTAATGAAATTAACTGTATAATCAGGAACTTGTATTAGCCAGAGTCCAAGCAAATAGGGCGTTGTTATCATTATGGGCAACGAAATGAATAACATTATAAAAAATGAGAATTTAGCACTTTGAAAAACTAATTTCATCATATAATCCCAATCACCGGATGCGTAAGATTTGGTGATTTGCGGATTGACGGCCGTCATAAAACTATTCACAAAACTCTGGACAGCTCCACACACTTGCATTGCAACTCCTCTTGCTGCGTTAACCGTCGTTCCGAAAAATAAATTCAACAATAGATTTCCTCCCTGATCTCTTAAAATGCTTGACGACGCCCCAATAAAATTCCACCCCGCAAATCCAAACATATCCTTCATCAACCCCTTGTCGAAAATCATTCTATACGTCGCTTCCTCGAAATGCCTTTTGCAGTAAATCGCATATATCGAGCGATTGATGGCTCCGACAATCATTATCAAAAGCCCATAGTAAACGAGTTTATCGAAAGGGTTGTAAGCGATTATAAATGCGACGATTAACTTTAATGTACAGTCAATAATGCTGATATATGCAAACGCCGACATTTTTTCGTGTGCGATGATGACGGCATTGTAAGGGACACTCAGAAGGTTAAGCGCAAATGTGACCACTGAAAATTGAAACACCCAATTTGCGGCGGCAAGCCTTTCTTCAGGAATCACCATTTTGTTGTTAAGGAACCAAATGCCGATGGTTTCCATCAATATGGTAATTATCGCAATTAGAATTACTTGGATGTTTACCGAGGTGCAAAATATTCTTTTAAGTTTGTCTAAATCACCCTTGCCGAGTTCAAATGTTATGAATCTGCTTATTGCAGCCGACAGCGAGCCGCTCAATATTCCGAACATCGCCACTACTCCGCCGACAACGTTATAAATTCCGTAGTCTTCTATTCCGAGGGCATTGAGGATGACGCGGCTTGTGTACAGCGACACTCCCATCGTCAGGAGCATACGGAAATATAGCAACAATGTATTTTTCGCTATTCGCGAAGTATTGGAAGCCGTCGGCATTTGAATTATTATTTTATATCGCACATTTCCACATGAGAAAGGTGCAACAATTGCCAGCGCATTTTTTGCAGAATATCAGGAACTGAGATGGGTTCATCGTAGTTAGTATCAGTCAAGAAATTTTGTCCTCCTTTAATGTTTTTTCCATGGAAACGCGCAAAAATACCTGCATGAGATTTTGTATGGGATGCACGGGGTTCCACTTCAACATTTACATTAAGTCTATTTCCTTTGAAGGATAATTCCATCCCTCGAACCTCGCCAACATTCATCAATGCACGACAATAAGTATTGTTTCCTTGTTCTGTTTTAAAATTGGGATGTTCCTTAATAAACTCGGCAACATCGGAATCGTATGATTCGATTGAGGGTCTGTTAACAGACAAGTAAGTTTCGCCAGGTCTGAGTTGAAAAGCCGTCTGTTGCAAAACACCACTCACAATCCACTCTTGATTGAGCAATCGGGCAATGGATTCTTTTGAATCTATTAACATCAAATCGCTCATCCTATTTTGCGCATTATGTTCAACAATCTTTTGGCTGTAAACGGAATATTGTTCTCCCCAACCTCATTCTCGGAAGTAAAACTATAATATGAAAATTCATAGGCTCCGATACTTATTGAAGATGTGCGGTATTTCGATTGTAAGCCCAAGGCACCATTGGTTTCAGGCGAAATCGTCCACGCATCCCAGTCTTCGTCTCGCGACGAATCAACTGTTTTTTTCAGATTGTCAATTACAACATTAGAAATAGGCAACGCACCATATCCATCCCAATCGTATGCAAGTGTGGACAAATGTTCCAAGCGATTAAGGACTTTGGCTTTATTTTCGTTTTCCGCTTCAAAAATCAACTGACGCCCAACAGACTTCTTGTCTTCTCGGGATATATTAATCCCGTGCAGATATGTCATCACGTCTGCAAAGGTGTACGACTTGTCTCTCGTCGGCTGTATTGTCTTTATTTTGGTTACGGTCTGTTGCATATTATTCAATTTTGAGCCAAAGATAAAAATTAATTATCTTCTCACCAAATTTTTACTCAAAAAAATGATTTTTTTCCGCCAGATGGTAATTATGCATCACCCATTCACTCTCCTTATCCACGCCCCCGGCACATACGCCGTCGCATATCTCCCGATACCTTGCAATTCCACGAACACCCTCTTCTGATGCTTGTATTTCATCACGATGCCCTCGACTCCCGCGAAAGGCCCGCCGATTACGACTACGTGGTCGCCAGAAATCAAAGTTGGTACTTCATTTTGGCGGACGATGATGTTTTCGTTGCCGGATTCGATGATGATGCGGAAACTCTGCATCTGACGGTCGGGCACGGTGAGAAAATCGTTGGTGCCGTATGAATTGATTGAAAAATGATTGTAATAAGGCGTCATTCCAGGGAATAGAGCCTGATATTGCAGCAAGGAGCGGAAGTCGTTCAACGTGCTGCGGAGAAACAGCAAACTGCTGTCAAGCGGCTTGTCCTTGATATATTGTGTGGGGTTGTTGAAATCTTCGTTGGAATATTCGATGTGCCTTACTGTGGGCAGATAAAGTTCGAGATTTTTGTTGTTGATGGCTACGAGTTTGTCATAAATCTTCTGGGCGCGATGGTGCGTGGCGCGAATTGGAAACCAGTATTTTTCGTTTGGCAAGAGTGTAAACCTAACCGACTTCCCGAAATTGTCGTTCTCTCTTTCGGAATTTGCGCGGACATTTTTCTTCGATGCCGTACTGTCGGACGTGCCGTTATGCTGTAGGGTCAAATCTGCCATTCTTTGATGAAAAATTTGATTGCCGGCCAAAAGAATTGGCGATGGAAAACTCCATCATCCTTTTTGCCGCTGCAAAGGTAAATACAATTTCTAAAAAAGTCAACCGTTTTTTTTTTTTTTGTCCGCCGCGCTTTACATTGATTGGCGTAAGTGTTTTGAAGTCAAAATTTTAATATGCTAAATTTTATCGCACATTTTTTTTAATTAGTTTTACAATTGAAAAAAAATACGTTAAATCTGATTTTTTTCGTGCAAAATATTGTTTTGGACAAAAATTTGCCCTATTTTCGCCAGTACAAACCAAAACTCAATAATATGGATGTCAAAACGATTAAAGTAGGCACGTTCAACCTTATGAACCTGATGCTGCCAAACCGCGAGGTGTATGGCGGCTTTAAGTTTACGCAGGAGGAGTTCAATAGGAAGGCGGCGTGGGTCAATTTTATGCTCAACCAGATGAACGCGGATGTCATTGGTTTTCAGGAGTGTTTTCACAAGCAGGCACTCAAAACCATCATCAACAATAGCAAGCGTTACCGCGATGCGGAGATTGTGATAGCGGACGAGGTGGGCGACCAGCCGCGTGTGGCGTTGCTCTCAAAATACCCGATAGAAAACCTTGAAGTATTCGACCGTTTTCCGCCCGAATCCGTCATCTACTTCAAGCCTCGGGACGCCTACGAAAAGATATATCTGCCCTTCGATTCGTTTACGCGCCCGGTGCTGAAAGCCGACGTGCGCATCAAGCCGTTTGGATTGGTTACATTCTACGTAGTACACCTAAAATCCAAGCGTCCAATATTTTACGACGGCGAATCCGATAGCAATCCCATCGACCTTGCCCGCGCACAGGTACGCTCGTTGATGCTCCGTGCCGCCGAATCCGCAGCGGTGAGGGCGTTGTTGATGAAGAGTATGCGAGGCAAGACCCGCCCCGTCGTGGTATTTGGCGATGTCAATGATACCGGCAATTCGGTAACTACGCGCATTATCTCCGGCGAAGTGCCTGAGCACAAGCTCCCTGACGCCAAAAAACAGAGCGTTTGGGACGTGCTTTTGTACCACGTCAAGGACATCCAGGCGCGGCGCAGTTATCAGGATTTTTATTACACGCACATTCACAACGGAATGTACGAAAGCCTCGACCACATAATGGTGAGCCAGGAACTCGTAACCGAAAATCCCCGCAATCAGGGGCGTGTGGGGCAGGTTTGCGTCTATAACGACCACCTCATCGACCAGACTTTCACCAACGACAAGCAAGACAAATGCAAGTCGGATCACGGCATCGTAACTTGTACGATAGAATTGAACGTTGACAACAAAAAAGTACAACCGAAAGGCAAATATTACCACTAATGCGTCGGATTTGCCTTGTTGCGGTTATTATGTTGATAGCCAATGCTTTGGCTAATGCGCAGACCATCATTTTGCGCGATACTGTGAGGCTGCGCGATTCGTCGGCGATAGTGGAGCCGTTGGAGCCGTCGCACGTGGCAAGGATTGTGCGCGGTATTGTAGATGTTGATGATGATTATAATGCGCCACCTCGCCGCAACTTCTTGTCAGACAGCGTGATGAGCGAGGGGTATTTGTCGCAGAGTTTTGCAAGTGGCAACCGTCGCGACCTCTCGCCCAATACCACTGCCGACCTGAAACTCGGCGCAAAACTCTCCGGTGGAATTGCCATCAACGCCGAAATCCTCGATTCTGATATGCCGATGGACGACGAGGGCGTCACCAATCAAATCAACGAATTGACATCTGTGCGCATCACCGCGTCCAAGGACTCCACGAGGCTGTCAGTGGGCGATATTGTTGCTGAAAATAATACCAATGCTCTTGTCCGTTACTCCAAGAAAATCAAGGGGTTGGATTTTTTTACCGTCAACGGCTTTTCTAATGGCGACACCATCGCGGCGCACACCGATTTTGCGGCAACGAAGGGCAAATTTCGTCGGCAGCAGTTTTTTGGTCAGGAAAATTCGCAAGGCCCGTATTATCTAACAGGCAATGACTCAACCACTTCTGTCGTAGTTTTGATAGGTACTGAGATTGTGTATCTCGATGGCAATAGGCTCACACGCGGCGAGGATTATGATTATGTAATTGATTATAATTCGGGCTGTATCACCTTCAATGTCAAGCACATAATCACTTCTCAATCGTCGATTGTGGTGGATTTTGAATATTCGGATACGCAATACAACAATTATTTCCTGTTTGCGGAGGGGCGATACCAACATCGCGGCGTCAGATATTCGGCGGGCTATATGTCTGAATATGATGGACTTGGCGCGGCGGCGGATTCTGCGGCGGTGGATTCCACGATGGCGCGTCCACGGCGTAGCGATTACGCATTTTTTGGTATTGATGGTAATATAAAAAGCCGCACCAACTTCAATCTCGAAACTGCATTTTCCAAGTTGACAGCCGACCGTTTGCAACCATCCGCAACCACCGACCGGGCGACCGCTTTCACGGCGGATTTGGAGCAAATTATTATTAAAAATGACACCACGCGCACCCTCTCCGCGCACACAAATTGGCGGTTTTTTTCCAAAAATTTTGTACCGTTGATGACTGAAAAAAACGTCGATTTCCAAGAAAAATGGGATTTGCAAAATTACAATCCGGGCGGCAAAGAATTGTTTTCTACGAGCGAAATCTCGTTTGTAAGTAGTTGTGTAGATGTTAATTATAATTTGATGACTGCAAAAATTGACGGCGAGATGGATGGGGTTGGGCATCAGTTGTTGGTAGTCAACAATTATAAAAAAATCCATAATACAATTTCGGCGGATTATTACAACGACAATCAATCGGAAATCAGGCACGAATATTTGTCGTTTTTATTGAAATCAGAATACCAAAAAGATTCGCTTGCATTGGGCGCGTCGTTGTCGCAAAAATCCCGCAGCCGACACGATTCCATCACGCCTAACTATCGGGATATTAGCGCATTCGCCGTGAGAAAAATCAAAAATGGTAATGTGAATTTTTCAGTTACCGACCGCACAAATTTCGACGATTTTTTTGGAAATTATAATAATGCCACCACCTTTATAAAAGGCGAATTGACCCTTGCAAAACCTGACAAATTTTCGTTGCAAATGTTGGAGATTTTCCGCAAAGACCGTGGCGAATATAGCAACCAAAATTCTCTTACGGGCAAGATTAATGGAAGTTGTCAACTCTTTGACCATCAATTGATTGTATCAGCGTCTCAACAATCCGAAAATGGCAATCAGGAACAATTGGCTTACAAATACATCCGCACCACAGCCGGCAATGGTCATTATGCTTGGAATGATTATGACGGCGACGGCATCGAGGATTTGGACGAATTTGAGGTTTCTTATTATAAAACTGACGCGGATTATGTAAAGTATTTTGTACACACCGGCAAGTACATCAACACCATCCAAAACGATTGGAATTGTAATGTTATAATGCGTCCCAAGGGCGGCGATGGCAAATTTTCGGAGTTTTTGGCGCGCTTTACAATTACCGCAAACATCGATTTCCGCCGTCAAGATGCGCGGCGCGATGGCAGCAAAAATTTGTTGAAAGGCGACAGTTTGATTTCCAAAATTTCGCGTCAAAATTATACCTCGCGACTCAGAATTTGGGATTTTCTTTTTGTTGGCAACAATTGGAGCGGCGCACGTCAACATCGGTTAACTTATTATGGATTAGATGACAACAACAATGAAACGAGCGGATTTTTTGCGGAATTTAATTTGTCTTGCGGCTTTTCATCAAAGATTAATCGCAATTATAAAACCAGCAATTATTCCTCCGAATATTTCATTGAAAAGTGTTACCGCATCCGCGCCACCGAAGATTTGGTTGAGATTAAATATGAATTTCCTATCGGTTGGACGTTGGGGCTTGGCGCGTCCAATTGTTATAAAAAAAATAAAACTGATGCCACCACGGCGCGGATTCATTCGATTGATTTCAACGCAAATTATACCCGCAACGGTAAGGGGTCGATTGTCTTCGATAGTCGCATTATAAAAAATAAGTACGACGACCACGCCACCACCGGCGCATCGTCGTACCAAATGCTCGAAGGGCTCAATAATGGCATTAATGGTGTCGTTACCATCAATGCTAATTATTTGATAACCAAATATTTGCAACTCTCTCTCCTCTACGAACTCCGCGCCTCAAAAATCAGCACGTTGCACACAGGAGAGATGGCGTTGAAACTTATCTTTTAATGCATAATGCATAATTCATAATGCATAATTGCCATCCGGCGGACGCCTAATTATGAATTATGCATTATGAATTATGCATTGTCAAAATCCCACTCCCACCCTGAACATTATGTTGCTGAGGTAGGTTTTGGCTTTGGTCTCGTCTTCGGTGCGGTTTTCCATTCCGCGCTGGGCTTGTGCGCCGAGGTAGATGGGACCGAGCCAGAGACCGGCGTTGGCGTTGAATCCCCAGTCGTGATTGTCGAATTCGGGCAGGTATTCCACCGTGTAGAATGCGCCTACACCAACGTCAATTTTGATGCCGAGGTTGAGGCAGAGTCCGAAGTTTAGGGGCGAAATGTATATGTTGTGCTGCGGGTCGCCGTCGTTGAAACTGAAATTTTTCAACTGATCCCTCACGTCCGAATCGGTGTCGGTGTATTCCTTGCCAAGGTTGCTGCACGCGCCAATTGCGAAGCCGTAATAGAACGGCGAGCGTGCAATTTGCTTGTTGAAACCGACTTCACCGGCATAACCGAGCGAGCGGTCGCCGTGGATTTCGTCGTAGTCGTGGGCGGTTTGAAGTCCAGAATAGTTGACACCTGCCTTGATGAACCACCTCACATCGCCGCCCTCCTGTTGATGATACGAGGACACAATCTGCGTCGATTTATGGGAGGAATTGGACGTGGTGGACACTATCTGTGCGTTGACGGAGAAGGCAAGCAACGCCGCCGCCGCTGTCGTCAATAGTTTTTTCATGGCGTTTACTTTTTGAAAATGTGAAACTTAGACACTTCATCGGCATTCACCGGCACAAATTCAGACTGTCCCTGACCAGTGAATTTGAGGATTTCGATGTCGTCGGCGGTCATGTCGCGAAACTCCTTGTACTTGGCGGGGAAGCCGGTTACTTCGAGTTCGTAACGCTTGCCGCTACTCTTTACCACGTATGTCGCACCCATAATTGCATCGAAAACGGGCTTTGCATCGGGGTTGCCGTCCTTGCAGGCGATGGCGAGTGCGTATGCACGCATATTGTTGACATTGAGACCCATGGCGATTGCATCTTTGCGCTTGACGGTAACAGTCCACGTCTTGTGCACCGGGTCCACTTCAAACGAAGCCACCTTGGGCATTGCAAATATTTCTACGTCGTTGATTGGCACAGAACGCGCTTCCATGTATTTGGAAGTGCTGCAGCCGCTTGCAAGCAACAACGCTGCGCACGCGGCAGAAATAATTAATCGTTTCATTGTACAGTTGATTATTCGTTTTTATGTTTGTTTGCGCTCCATTCAAAAGCCCCCTAAATTAGAAACAATTTTTATATCTCTAAAATTTTTTTTTATTTTTTTTCAAAAATGGACGTTTTGAGGGTTTATACGTTGCCATAACTCGCCCAATAAAAGTTTTTTTCGTGCAGATGACATACAATTCGCTTATTTTATATACCTTTGCGTCTGTAATCTAAATAACAAAACACTACAATTATTATGGCACGTTTCAAACGTTTGGAGGTTCTTAATACGATGCTTTCTACTGGCATTGTTCCTCTCTATTACAACAGCGACGTAGAAAAGGTAAAAACCGTTGTAAAAGCCTGTTACGATGGCGGCGCAAGGGTTTTTGAGTTCACCAACCGTGGCGACTATGCACACGAGGTTTTTGAGCAAATCAACAAGTGGTGCGCCACCGAATGTCCCGAAATGATGATGGGCGTTGGCTCGGTGGTTGACCCCGCAACAGCCGCATTGTACATCCAATTGGGCGCAAATTTCATCGTTTCGCCGTCCTTGAACCCCGATATGGCGAAAGTCTGCAACCGCAGAAAAATCGCTTGGTTGCCGGGCTGTGGCACACTCTCAGAGATTAATTTGGCTGAGGAGTTGGGCTGCGAGGTTGTCAAGATTTTCCCCGGCAAAGAGGTGGGCGGACCTTCGTTCGTAAAGGCAATCAAAGCACCGTGTCCGTGGACCAACATTATGCCTTCGGGCGGCGTTACCACCGACAAGGAATGTCTCGAAGAGTGGTTTAAGGCAGGCGTGGCTTGCGTGGGTCTTGGCAGCCAACTCACCAAAGATTTTGCCACCATTACCGAAAAAATCAAGTTTGCATTGCAGACCGTAAAAGAAATCAGAAATTCAACTAAGTAATATTATGGAAAGAACTTGGAGATGG
>DGIK01000067.1 GCA_002393195.1 Bacteroidales bacterium UBA3824
CGCCGAGTTTGTTGTTGACTTCTTGAAGTTCGTATTCGTCGTTGCTCTTGGCTACAATGCCGCCGCCCGCCTGAAACCACAATTCGTTATTCCTCGATACGAAGGTGCGGATTGTAATTGCCTGATTGAGAGAGCCGTCAAGACCAATAAAACCGATGCAACCGCCATAAATGCCACGGCTGTGCGGCTCGATTTCATTGATGAGTTGCATTGCGCGCACCTTGGGCGCACCGCTGAGAGTGCCGGCGGGGAAGGTGTCGATGAATGTGCGCGAAGGCACGGCATCGGGGCGAAGATTGCCAGAAACGCGGCTCACCAAGTGGATGACGTGGCTGTAAAACTGAATGTCCTTGTAGAAATCCACTTTCACGTTGTTGCAGTTGCGGTTGAGGTCGTTGCGGGCAAGGTCAACGAGCATCACGTGTTCCTCGTTTTCCTTGGGGTCGTTGCGGAGATATTCGGCGTTTTTGCGGTCTTGTTCGGGGTCGCCGGTGCGCTTGGTAGTGCCTGCAATCGGGTCGATGTAGGCGCGTCCATTCTCGATGCGGCAGTGAGTCTCAGGCGACGAACCAAAGATGCGGAGTCCGCCAAAATCGAAGTAAAACAAGTACGGACTCGGATTGATGCTGCGGAGGGAGCGGTAGAGCATAAAATCGTCGCCTTCATATTTTTGGATGAAACGGCGCGACAATACGATTTGGAACACGTCGCCACGGAGGCAATGCTTGATGCCCTTGCGGATGTTTGCCTTGTGCTCTTCGTCGGTGAGGGTGGATGTCGTGTCGCCAACAGTGCGGAATTTGTATTCGCGGACGTTGGTGCGCAGGAGTGCCTGTTCGATTTTTGTGATGCAATCGTCCTCGCCGTCCTGCAACATATCAATGATTGTCAGGGTGTTAGAATAATGATTGAACACCACGACGGTCTTAAACAATATGTACAACATATCGGGCGCGTCGTTGTTTTCGGCGTAGGTGTCCTCCACGGGGATGTCCTCAAAATAACGGACGGCGTTGAAGGACGTGTAGCCATAAAGTCCGCAATATTTGGCGTCGTCGCCCTTCACCTCAAAATTGGCGAGAAACTCGCTGAGGGCAGTCTCCACGCGGTAATTTGCGGTGATTGGCTTGCGGGTGATGATTTCGCCGGGCATTTTGAAAACTGCAGTGCCGTGCTCCACCGAAAACGACGCAATCGGGCTGATGCCGATGAATGAACGCGAATTGTCGTTGCCGTGGTAGTCGTTGCTCTCCATCAACGCGCTTTGGATTCCAATGTCGCGCAGGCGCATATACGCACTCACGGGCGTGTGCATATCGCCGAGGATGGTCTTGGATTTGGTTTTGTAAGTGTACATATTTGTATGTGTTTAGTTAATGTTTTCTATTGTTGATGACATCAAAAAAGGTCTGCCGTGAGTTACGACAGACCTTTTTCTTTTTTAAGCGTTATGTGTTTTATGGATATACACAAGGTCGCGACTCACGATTTTTGATTCCGCAAGCGCCACCACCAATTGTTATATGCCATAAGGTTTTTCATAATCTTTAATTATCATTTCGGCTGCAAAGAAAAATATATTTTTTGAGATATGCAAATTTTTTTGGGGAAATTTTAGAAAATTTTTATCCGCCCCAAAAAAACTCTCTGCAATCCTATTCATTATAATCGCTGAAATTGTACTCGCCGATTGCGATGTCGGAGAGTTTTTTCAGGGGAAGGTTTTTGAGTGTTTCTGCCGATTCGTAATCATAGTCGCCGCCCGCCGCAGGATATTTGGTGTGTTTTTCAAGGTCAAACTCGCCACCGTAGCACTGCGGCCAACCGTGCACGCCATCTATATCTATGCCTGTAAACGTGATGCCGCCTATCAGGTAAAAGTCGCCGTCTTGAAAACGTAGATGGTAACTACGTTTAAACTCGTTGGTGGTTTCTTCGGCCTCTTCATTGTATGATGTATAAATCCACCACTCACCATTGTCCCAAATATTAACACCTACATCGTGGAGAGTCTTGTAAGACTTGAAAAGCGTGTATCCGTCGTCGCCGCCCCAATAAACAGCCAACTTGCCGCCGTGTTTTTCGGCAGCCACCAAGTCGCTTTTGCCGTCGCCGTTGATGTCATTTTCGGCTATCGAAAGGCTATCTTTGTTGCCGCTGTAAAGTTCGGCGATTGTCTTGCCTGACTGTGCAAACTCGCCGCCTTTGTTCGTCACGCCAAACACTTTCAAGTCTTGCTCCAACGGCTTGAACTCGGGGTCGCGGACAAACTTTTCGCCGTCCCAAATGTAATAGGCGGAGGGATAAGTCCAAGATTCATTGTTGTCAACGAGCGGAATCAACGACTTTGCCAAAATCCTGTCCTCGCCGTCCCATTTAACAACCTCAGCCTTCGCCAAAAGTTTGCCGTCTTCTGTCACAGAATACCAAACTGTGCTTGCAATCGCCTTTTTCAGGTCGTTGTAAGTATCTTTTGGGAAATCAGCGGCATTGGCGTAAAAATCGTCGATGCCGGGCTTGGGCAACAGATTGTTGATTTTGGTGATTGTGCCGTCTTTGTATGAAAACAATTTGTATTCCTTAGATGACGCCATACCGCAATAGTCGCACACCAAGTCCAAAATCACGACCACAGCGCATCCGTCGTCTTTGTACGGGAAACAGTGTACATCGATGCCCATATCCCACGGACGGAAATTAAAGATATGTTCGGGTTTGCATTCTTCAAGTTTCTTCAAGTCGTTCATCGAGAATCCAGCAAGATCTTTCTCCGCCAATTTTTCGGCTACTTCAATTACGATGGGTTTGGCGTCGGATGCGGGTTGGGTTGCCACAGTATCAGATGTAGAGACGTTGCGTGCAACGTCTCTACCAGTGGCGGCAGTGGTGTCGGCAGATGTACCGGCATTTTGATTTGTCGTACCGCCGCCGCATGATGCCAACAATGTCAGCGCGGCGAAGGCGGCGATGATTGAAAGTGTCTTTTTCATAATTGATGATTGGGTTTGATTGTTTTTTCCGACAGCAAAAATAATCAAAAATTTGACTGACAAAAAAATTCGCTCCAAAATTTTTGATTGTCAACCATTTACAGCACCACCGTCCAAATCTAAAGTTGAACTTTAGATTTGGACGGTAGCATTGTAATCTACTGTATGTTAACAACTTACAACTTAAAATAATTGGCGTAAGTATTCATATCCTTGTCGCCGCGACCAGAAACGGTGATTACCACTGTCTCGTCCTTGCCGAAGGTGAGTTTTGGCAACATTGCCAATGCGTGCGCGCTCTCGATGGCGGGGATGATGCCTTCGAGTTTGGTGAGTTCGAGAGCCGCCGTCATTGCCTCCGCGTCGGTGATTGCAAGCACCTTGGTGCGACCAACTTTGGCGAGATGGGCGTGCATTGGACCTACGCCGGGATAGTCGAGACCCGCCGAAATGCTGTAAGGCTCGGTAATCTGACCGTCCTCGTCCATCATCACGAGCGAGCGGCTGCCGTGAAGGATGCCTTCTCGTCCGAGGTGGATTGTCGCCGCCGATTTTTCGGGGTCTTCAAGTCCAAGACCGGCTGCCTCGGCTGCGTAGAGGCGCACTTTTTCGTTCTCAATATAATGATAGAACGTGCCAGCCGCGTTGCTGCCGCCGCCGATGCAAGCAAGGAGATGGTCGGGATAGTCGCGACCAGTCTGTGAGAGGAGTTGCTTCTTGATTTCCTCGCTTATGACGCTCTGAAACCTCGCCACCATGTCGGGGTACGGGTCGGGACCAACCACAGAACCTATTATATAATGCGTGTTGGCGGGGTTACAACACCAATCGCGTATAGCCTCGTTAGTGCCGTCTTTGAGGGTGCGGTTGCCGGACATCACGGGAACCACCGTTGCGCCAAGCATCTTCATCCTCTGAACGTTGAGGAATTGACGCTTGACGTCCGTCTCGCCCATATAGACCACGCACTCCATATTCATCAATGCGCATACCGTAGCCGTTGCCACGCCGTGCTGACCCGCACCGGTCTCCGCCACGATGCGAGTCTTGCCGAGACGACGCGCAAGGAGTATCTGACCGAGGGCGTTGTTGAGTTTGTGCGCACCCGTGTGACAAAGGTCTTCACGTTTGAGATAGATGTTTGCGCCATACTTTTCGCTAAGGCGATTGGCGTGGTAGAGCGCGGTAGGGCGCCCCACATAGTCATGAAGAAGTTGATTGAACTCCGCCTGAAACTGAGGGTCGCCCATGATTTTCAGGTAGTTTTCTTTGAGTTCCACAACGTTTTTGCGGAGGATTTCGGGGACGTATGCGCCGCCAAACTCTCCATAATAACCGTTTTCGTTGATTGAGTATTTGCTCATTTTATGTTGGTTTTTTAATTAGTTGCTACATCAAAAAAAGGTCTGACGTGAGTTTTACGTCAGACCTTTCTATATTGTATTCATACATACAAGGCGATTCAACTCACGGATTTTTACATTCGCAAGCGCCACCACCAATTGTTATATGCCATTGTCGCAATCATTGTCATTTAAACTTTTGTCGCCGCAAAGTTGGGAAGAAATTTTTTAATTTGCAAATTTTTTTTGAGATTTTTTGCCTTTTCCATCTCCAATTCTACAATCGTGATGCGCTCTTCGTCATTCAAACTCATTTCAATACGATTTTATCTTGTTCCACATTATGATAAAACGGCAAAAAAGTCCAACTTTGCCACTGTTTTTTTGTATAAACGTGCGTACTGATGTACTGCCCGATGTCCAACCCATAATCATAAAACGGGTAAGTCATATCGTAATCCGCACTTGTAATACGTTCTTTGTCGAGCAACACCAACAAATCCCAATCGCTGTCGGGACGATAATCCCCACGCGCCCGCGACCCATACAGATACAGGCTACTGTCTTGTGGCAAAATCTCCGCCGCAAGAGTCCGCAAATGCTGTATTACTTCCGATTGTTCCATATTGCAAAAAATATCTACGGCAAAATTAAACAAAATATTGAATCTAAGAAAGAAAAAATTTCACCATCCAAAAATTGGAACGCGGACGGCTCGTCCGCCACACAAATTATCGCACACAAATCCTTGTTCTAATGGAATATGCTCTCTGACTGTTATTAGTATTGTCTGTCGCAGTCTTGAAATGTAACACAAATCCTTGTTCTAATGGAATATGCTCTCTGACTCAACTTACAAATTACGTAAGTGATGCGGTTGTTCACACAAATCCTTGTTCTAATGGAATATGCTCTCTGACAATTAATAACCATCTGTGCCATGATGATTAAACCCTACACAAATCCTTGTTCTAATGGAATATGCTCTCTGACAGCAAAAATTGTAATGCTGTCAGCGTCAGAGAGTTAGGGTTCTATTTTAACACTTATTTAAGAGATTTTGAGAGAAATTAACCCCTTTGTAATAGTAAACTTTACTTTTAATGTAAAGTTCAGCTTCCACTTTTTCTAAACAAATGTTAAAAAGCACGCGGAAGGTGCGTTGTCTTTTCGTTTGTCCTTTTTTGCAATATGTCAAAGAACTGCGTTTTTTCAACGACATAAAATTAAGAACATTTTTTCAGTCCGCAAAATTTTTAAGTGGTTTGTTTCAAAAAAATTCTTACATTTGCGCATCAAAAACATAAAAAAACTAATACACCATGAAAAGAACACTTATTATAATTATGTTGATGCTCGCATCGACGCTCTCAATGGCACAACTCAGCCCGAGCGCGGAGGGCATACGCCAAAAGCTGGCAGAATACGCCAGAAGCAAAGGCATGAAAACCAACTACGAGGGCGACGCGCTCTCTATACAACGCGACTCATTGAACTACGCAGTCGATTTTAGTGCTGTGAGCCCGGTAATCGTAGTAATACGACTCTTTGACATCGACATCACCTCATGCGACCCCGCCTGCATCAGGAAGACCGCCAACTACATCAACCTTTTTTTCAGTACAATCAAGGCATCTATCACGCCCGACGGCAAATGCATTCGCCTTTCAACGTCATCTCTTGTCAACGATGCACAAAGCGTTACCGCCACACTCGACCAAAACCTCTCAACCCTCGCAATGGCATGGCAATATTGCAGCCAAAAATACGATGAATTTGTTTATAATAAGGACTTTGCAAATCTTCGCATCCCGTTTGAGGTTTATTCTGTCAATATCGTCAATGTTGACAAGGACGACAATTTAGTCACAGAGTATGGCGAGGACATCAAATCCGCCGACACGCAATACATCAACTCGGAGCTCTCGATAATTGCTTACGAAGAAGGCGACTATCAAATTGATGTTAAATTCGTCTTGCCCGATGGCACTTTCTCAAAGGCTGCGGACGACGGATTGGATTACACTTTCTCTAACATTATCCACATGACCCAAGGCCAAGCCACCTACATCGGTGGCGGCTGGGGCAGCCCAAATCCCGGCACATGGGCTCCTGGAAACTATGAACTTATCTTCTACTACAAAGACAAACCATTCTACGCAAAGCCATTCACAATCCATTAACAATGCATAATGCATAATTGCCATCCGGCGGAAGCCCAATTATGCATTATGAATTATGAATTATGCATTGATTAAACTGTAACGTGAATCTTCTTTGCCATTTCCTGAACCTTTTTGCGGGCTGCATCGACGGACTCGGCGCGGGCGAGAAGCACTGCCATGCGGCGGTGTCCGTTGACGCTTGGCTTGCCAAAAATCCTCATCGTGGTATCGGGAATCGACAGCGCGTCCTCCAAACCTGAGAATGTGATGTCGTGGCTCTCGCCGTCCACAACAATTGCCTTTGATGCCGAAGGACCATGGAAAGCAATGTTTGGAATCGGGAGACCGAGAATGGCGCGGGCGTGCAATGCAAATTCCGACAAATCCTGCGAAATCATCGTCACCATGCCCGTATCGTGCGGACGCGGCGACACCTCGCTGAATATCACATCGTCGCCCACTACAAACATCTCCACGCCAAAAATGCCGCGACCGCCGAGAGCCGTCGTTATCTTTTCAGCAATACACTTAGCCTTTTCGAGCGCGGCGGGGTTCATAGGCTGAGGCTGCCACGATTCCTGATAATCGCCATCTTTTTGATAATGTCCGATTGGCTCTAAGAAACTCGTACCGCCGATGTGCCTTACGGTGAGGAGCGTAATCTCGTAATCAAACTTTACAAAACCCTCCACAATCACCTTGCCCGCACCGGCGCGACCGCCTTCCTGCGCAATGTGCCACGAGCGGTCGATGTCGTCCTCGCTCTTAATCACCGACTGACCATGCCCCGACGAACTCATGATGGGCTTTACGACGCACGGGATGCCAATCTCCTTGACAGCGGCGCGAAATTCGTCCTCCGTGGCGGCAAACCTGTAAGGCGACGTCTTGATGCCCAATGTCTCGGCGGCAAGGCGGCGTATGCCTTCGCGGTTCATAGTCAGGAACGTTGCATTTGCCGTGGGAATCACATTATAGCCCTCCTTCTCCAATTCGAGGAGCGTCTGTGTGGCAATCGCCTCCACTTCGGGGATGATGAAGTCGGGTTTTTCAGCCTCAATGATTTCGCGCAGACGCTTGCCGTCCAACATCGACACCACATAACTCTTGTATGCAACGTGCATCGCGGGCGCATCGGCGTATTTATCGAGTGCAACCACCTGTATGCCAAAACGTTGGAGTTCGATGGCAATCTCCTTGCCCAATTCTCCCGATCCGCACAGCACAGCCTTCTTGCCACGCGGCCTATTCAATGTACCTATCTCTAACATAATTTCCGACAGTTTTAAAAATTTGATTGTTCACATCGCAAAAATATACAAAAAACAATATCATTAGCGTTTAATTGGCACAAAAATTTCATTAATTACCAACAAATATCTATTTTTGCACGAAACACAACATTTAAATCATAATTGAAATGAAACAGACAACAAACCAGAAGACACTCCTTGTCGCCGCGCTCGCGCTCACAGCCTCGGCTGCCGCAAACGCCCAGTGCATCAGCGGCAACTGTTATGATGGCTACGGGGTATATCAAGAAGAGAGATACCGATACACCGGCTTCTTCGACAACGGCAACCCCAACGGACATGGCGTACTATATTATAACAGTGGCAACATCTACTCAGGCGAGTTCAAAGATGGCAAACGCAATGGTCAAGGCACCTACTACTTTGCGGAAGACGGTATGCGTTACATCGGCTTTTTCAAGGATGGCGTAATGCACGGCCCCATCGACGAAATCCCTCCATCAGGCAAGCCACACCACGACGTGTACAAGGAAAACGAACTCATAGAACCAGAACCCACCAAAGGTACTGTGTATGGCAACAGCAAAAATGGCTACAACGTAACACTCTATGAAGACGGCTCGCGCTATGTGGGCATGAACCGCGACAACAAACACAACGGATGGGGCACTATCACAAAAGATGATGGCTCTATCTACACCGGCGAATTTTTGGACAACAAGTTCAACGGCTACGGAACTCTCACAAGCCCCGACGGAACCATCACAGAAGGCATGTGGGAAGACGACCGTTTTGTCGGCGAACTCAAAAACCAGACCGGCTGCGTGAGCGGCGACTGCAAAAACTCCTACAGCGTCCTCGTCAAAAACGGCGAAAAATACATCGGCGAGTTCAAAAACGGTCTCCCGCACGGCATGGGCAGATACATACTCGCCGACGGCAGCAGCTACGTAGGCAGCGTCGTAGCAGGCAAAATAGACGGCTACGGCACTCTCAAATACGCAGCATCCGAAGATCCCAAAGCACCAAAAAAATACGTGGGCGACATCCGAAACGGCAAGCCAAACGGATACGGAGCTTTGTTCTACAATAACGACGACTTCTACTACGGACACTTTGTCAACAACGTATTTGACGGGCAAGGTGTCTATGTAGAACAATCGACCCTCAAAAGGAAGTCGGGCTTATATTACAAAGGCGAACTCGTAAAAGAAATGCCGGAACAAGACTTCGACCTCATCTTCGGCGACAAAAACGGATACGGACTGCGACTCACCGAAGGCGGACGCTATACGGGCAACCTCATGAACGGCACACCAGAAGGTCAAGGTACTCTCGAATCATACGACGGATTGTCGATATTCTGCGACTTTGAAGACGGACTCGCCAATGGCCATGGAATGTGCGAAAATAGCAACAACGGCACAAAATACATCGGACAAATCCGCGACAACAAGATAAGCGGCAAGGGCTTGATGTACTATCCCAACGGAACCAAAGAAAAGGGAACTTTTAGAGACGGCGTCCTTACGCAGGAAACCGCCATGTCTGCCAACATCCAGAAGCCGGACGTAGGCTGGAACGCTCCTCTGCAATACAACACCAACGTAACGGAAGGCTCATATACCGTAAAACTTTGTGTAAGTTCCTCATCGCCAATAGAAGAAGTATCCCTCTACCTCAACAACAAACCCGTTGTCAACAAGAACGTAACCGGTGCCAAGAAAGCGAACGACCCCTTATGCGACTACACATACGAGTACAAAATACAACTCGAGCCAGGACGCAACGAAATCATGGCGGCTGTGAAAAACGCCGGCGGCACCACAAAAACCGACACCCGATACATTTCGTGGGTATCCTCTGACGCCATCAGCAAACAAAAACGCGTAGCCCTCGTCATAGGCAACGGCGCATACACCAACATCTCGCCGCTCAAAAACCCAACCAACGATGCCAAACTTATGGCAAAAGAACTCAGAGCCCTTGGTTTTGAAGTAATTGAACGCACCGACATCACCCGCGACGAGATGAAAGAAGCCGTATATAATTTTGGCGACCGACTCAGGGAAACAAAGGCAGTGGGACTCTTCTTCTACGCCGGACACGGCATACAGGTGGACGGCATCAACTATCTCGTGCCTGTAAACGCCTCTCTTGCCAAAAGGGATGAGGTAGAGAATGTTTGTTTCAGCATCAACAAGGTGATAGGTCAATTGGCATACGCACAAAACGACCTCAATATCATCATCCTCGATGCCTGCCGTAACGATCCATTCGCTGCTACAGGCAGAGGCGGTCTTGCACAATTCGACGCTCCCAAAGGCACTATGATTGCCTACTCCACCGCTCCTGGCAAAACAGCAGCCGACGGCGACGGCGCAAACGGTCTCTACACCGAACAACTCGCAAAGGCCATCAAAAATCCTGAATACAAAATGGAGGACGTCTTCAAACAAGTACGCGCAGAGGTATATCGAATCTCCCACGAAGCAGTCCTGAACGGCACAATGCCAGAAGAACAAATTCCCTGGGAAAACTCCTCAGTATTCGGCGACTTCTACTTTGTAAGGTAATGCATAATTCAATGCATAATGCACAATGCATAATAACAAAAAGCGCAGTTCGATGATTCGGACTGCGCTTTTTGTTATGGCTCTTTCATTCAATTGGAGTGCAGGCTGCCAGCCTGCCTTACAGATAGTTGCATGTAATTGGAGTGCAGGCTGCCAGCCTGCTTCACAGATAGTTGGTGCAGGCTGCCAGCCTGCCCTTTGCAGACGAGCCGTCTGCATCCCATCTTCAATTACTTGTTCTTCAGGAACCCCTTGAGAGTGTTGAGCAATACGTTGATTTCTATGGGCTTGGTGATGTAATAATTGCAACCGGCGGCGATGGTCTTTTCCTTCTCGCCGGTGAGCGCGTAGGCGGTCTGCGCAATTATAATCACATCCTTATTGAACTCGCGGATTTTTGCAGTGGCATCGTATCCGTTCATTACAGGCATCTTGATGTCCATAAGGACGAGGTCTATTTCGGGATGCGCCTTCATGGCGTCCACAGCCTCCTGACCGTTGCGAGCCCAAAGTATCGTAGCCTTGGTCTCGGCGAGCACTTCTTGCATGTACGCAACATTCATATCTTCGTCCTCTGCCACAAGAATCACCTTGCCTTCGAGCGACGCCTCGCTATTGCCATCGGAAGACGCGCCATACTCGTCGGCGGTATTGAGTTCGGGGTCGTATGGCATTGTGAAGAAGAATGTGGAGCCTACACCTTCCTCCGATTCCACCCACATCTCGCCGCCAAGGAGTTCGGCGAGTTTTTTGGAGATGGTGAGACCAAGACCAGTGCCGGTCTGATTCTTGTCGTCCTTCTGCTCTATCTGACCAAAACGCTTGAAGATGACATCGAGCTTGTCCTTCGGCATTCCGACGCCGGTATCCTTGACGTAAAACAGCAATTTGTCGGGGCCGCTGAACTTGTAGCCAAACTCGATGAAGCCCTGCTTTGTAAATTTCATCGCATTGCCGATGAGATTGTTGAGAATCTGCTTGAAACGGAACGGGTCTGTATTGATATTGAAATCGTCGGTCTCCACAGCCTTTTGCATCTTGAGCTCAAACGGCTTGTTTTTCATATCGTTGATTTGATACTGCGAGATGTAAATCTCGTTCATAATCGGATTGAGCTGCACGATGCGCGGCTTTACCTTGAGTTGTCCCGCCTCTATCTTGGATATGTCGATGATGTCGTTGATGAGGTTGAGGAGGCTCTTGCCGCTGTTGATGATGAAAGAGAGATATTTTTCCTTGTTTTTATCGAAGCTGCCGGGCTTTGTGAGCAGTTCGGAGAATCCGATGATAGAGTTCATCGGGGTGCGGATTTCATGGCTCATATTGGCGAGGAACGCCGATTTGAGCTTGTCGGATTCCTCGGCACGGCGACGAGCCTCCACGAGTTCGCGCTCGTATTGCTTGCGCTTGGATATGTCCTTGATTGTTACCACGCTGCCCGACTTGTCGTTGCCCCTGTACGGTATTACAGAAATCTCGGCGTCGAAAGGCTCGCCGTTTTTCCTTGTAGCCACAGCCTCAAATGTGCGCTCGGTAAACTTGCAGTTGCCAGTCTGACGGAATTTGGCTATCTCCACTTCAAAAAATTCCCACTGCTCTTTGGGTACTACAACCGATTGGAATGGCATGCCGATAGCCTCGTTTTGCGTATATCCGATAATGCGCTCCGCCGCCGGGTTGAAGGTGATTACCCTCAAATCTGAATCGAGTCCAATGATGGCGTCGAATGACGACTTATTGACCTTGGAGAATATCTCGTTGGCATCCTGCTCCTTTTTCTGCGCGGCATCTCGCTCATCCTCGCGTTCCTTGATGGTATCCATCATCGAGCAAAAATGCTGACAAAGCACGCCGACCTCGTCCTTGCCGGTGTCCTTGAGCTGCGGCATAGAATAATCGCCGCTCTTGATGATGTGCTCCATCGTATCGGAAAGCTCGGTGATGGGTTTTACGAGCAATTTGTTGAGCAGCAACACCACTACAATTACAACCACGAGTGTAAGCACAAGTTTTGTAAGCGTGCTGATGAAATACTCATGCTTCATTATCTGTATCGACTTGGTATTGAACCTGGCGTACACAGTACCGCACATAATATTCTTGAATTGTATGGGCTCTATCGCTATTATATACTTGCCATCTTCCGTAAACGACACCGACGACTCCTTGCCCACAGGCTGCGCGGCAATGGAGCTCGACCGGTCGTAAGAGGCGAGGATATTGCCCTTGAGGTCGTATATGTGGACGTTTTCAAGTTCGTCGAACGACTTGATTTTTTCGAGCGTCTTTTGGATGTCCTGCGGATTGATGAAATCGACCATACTTGTATTGAGGTCGGCTATCATCTTTGCAATCTGGGAACTCGATTCCTTCACGTACTCATTGACGTATTTGTCGTTGGCGGATTG
Organism: Bacteroidales bacterium UBA3824; assembly: GCA_002393195.1. Lineage (GTDB taxonomy): Bacteria > Bacteroidota > Bacteroidia > Bacteroidales > UBA3824 > UBA3824. Next base: position 12,736 of record DGIK01000067.1, read on the forward strand.
GAACGACATCGCAGTGATGATTTCTGCCGTAATCACCACCGCAAGCATTGCGGCGATGAGCTTGTACTTGATTGGCAAGTTTGCGAAGAACTTTCTCATATTGGTTTATTTAGTTTTTGGGTTATTATGCTGTTCGTTACTATTGTTTCTGATACTTGTGGTCTGGCGCAAGTATGTACGTACTGATGCCAAGCGGCGAGTTTAGCACGGCTTCCTTATTAAAAAAGTATGTTGTCTGCCCCGTTTCGTGCTCTTGCCTGACATAAAACATACATCCTTTTTCCAAAATCTCCAGATCGTTGGTGATTGTGAGTATCTGCCGCCCCGCCACCTTCTCGATAATCTTGCTTGCATCGATGGAGGTGCCCGATTCGATGAATACGACATCAGCCTGTGAGATGTCATCATCAATGTTGGAGATGCGCCTTATCTCCACGTCACTGTCGAGAATCTTGCTATTGGCACCCTTGTCAAGCGCGAGCTGGAACGATTCGTCCGATTGTGGGGCTATCATGATTATTGTCTTGCCATTCTGTTTTTCGGCTGGCCACGAGGCGTACTTGGCAAGCTTGATGACACCTTGGATGTCGCTCGGTTGTGCCTCCTGATAGTTGCCTACGGGATACGTAAAGAGTAACAATAATATGTTGAATATACAATTGAGCATAGTTGGCTTGGTTTTGTGCTTTCTTACGTTATTCTTGTTCGGGCAAAATCTCGCCATCGCCATCATCTATTGGCGCTTGCCCGCTGATTATCTGCTGAAGGCGTGCGATTTCTTCGTCCTTTACCTTTACTTTTTCTTTTAGTGTGTTTTCTATTTTGCGGCTCTTGGTAATGCGCTTTTCGAGCTCCTTCTTGTAGAATTGCGCGCTTTGGTTTGCCTTGTCCATCTTCTGACGGTTGTCGGCGTTGTTGCGCTTGGTCTCCACAAGCTCGCTGTTGATTGTGGCAATCTCCATGTCCTTGCTCTGCAAGGTTTTCTTGAGGCTGCTGAGTTCGGCGGTGAGTTCCTTGTTGGTGTTTTTGGCTTTTGTGAGTTCCTCCTCGGTATTCTGCTGTCCCGTGATGTCGGCGGCAAGGCAGAGTATGCGGCTTACATTGTTTTCTGAGTCGTAGATCGGGATGAAGGTGTTTTTGATTTTTCGGGTGTCCTTGTTAATCTTAAATTCGATGTTGTAAGTCTCGGTGGTGCCTTGTTTTACATTGTCCCACACCTTCTTAAATTCGTCGTACTTGGAGAGCGTGAGCTGCAGAATTTCGTAAACATTCTTGCGTCGTATGTCGTTGACGTCGAGGGTGTAGCGCAGTGCAAAACGGCGGTTGGCCTCCAAAGTGTCGCCCTTGGTGCTGAATATAGCCACGAGCATAGTCTTGTTCAAGGCGTTGTTTACCTGCTCTATTTGGTTGAGCTCGTTTTGCGTAGTTACCACAAGGCTGTTGAGAGTCTCTATTTCGTTTTTGAGCTGATCCTCTCGCTCCTCCATAAGTTTTGACTGCTGTCTCGATTGCTGAAGCAGCATCGTGGTCTGCTCGTTGATTTTTGCATTGGCGATGGTGGAGGCGATGTTTTCGGAGATTCGTTCTACAAACTGTATCTGGTACTGCTCAAACTTGACGAATGCCGCAAATTCCATCACACCGTACAGATAGTCGTTGTACAGGAGCGGTACAAACATCAACGCCTTGGGCTTAGCCTGACCGAGACCCGACCCAATTTCGGTGTAATTGTCGGGTACGTCGTTGATGATGATTGTGTGCTTCTCCATCGCGCACGCGCCAATGATTCCCTCGTCGAGGGCGAGGATGCGCTTGTGGAATCTCTGATGTCCAAATGCAAACACGGCATACAGCTCAAAACATTCTGCATCCTTATTGTCGGGCATAGTGGTGCGTATAAAAATACCGCCCTGTGTTACGTTGATGTACGGCACGAGTCTGTCGATAACGGCGTCGCAGAGTGCGTGGATGTCGGAGATGTTGTTTCGGAGGATGTCGGAGAATATGGAGTGTCCCTCGGTAGCCCATTGGTTTTGGTGTTCTTCGTTGAACCTCTGCTGCTCCTTTTCGCTGGTCTCGAGCATGTCGTTGCGGAGGTCCACAAGCGACGAGCCTATCGGATTATTTGTGATGGATGTGTCGTATTCTGCCTCGAGCTTCTTTTCCCTTAGCTGCGTGGCAAAGTCGGAGGTGTGTTTCAGCGACTTGGCGAGCGTCCGGATGCTATTGACAATATCTAACCACTCCAATGGTATCTTGGACAATTGCGGGAGGTACTTGTCGAGCACGTATTCGCCATTGGTGATGCGCTCGATGAGCTTCTTTGCACTTGCAAATGGCCTTACGATGTTTTTGGATAGCACAATTAATAATATAGACAATACCAATATTATCAACGAAACAAAAACCACCGACTTAACCAAAGTGCCGCTCTGCTCCTCCTCTATTTCGCTGAGCTTGTTGATGCAAATCATCGTGAAATTGTCGTCGTTGCAGGCGAGCGGGATGCGCTTGCAATGGATGTAAACTTCTTCCCTATTGTTTTCGATGAGTTCGCACACGGCGTCCACGGGGAGATTTTCGGCGGTCTTAGCCATGATGCCGAGCTTCTCTTCCGTAAAACGCAATACCTCGTGGATATTTCGGTTGAGGAAGTCCTTGTTGCGGGAGTAGAATATATTGCCGGTGCTGTCGGCGATGTAGATGGTGCTCGACGCCGGAATCTGATTGTCGAGCATATTGCGGTAGTATTTTTGGTCGATGTCGGCACCAATTACTCCGCAAAACCTCTTGTTGGTGTATATCGGCATCATGCACACAATCACATTGGAAATGTCGGCATTTTCGCTGAGGCTCAATACTTTGGGTGTATTGTCATGCTTGATTACACGGTATATGTCGTATATCTCCGACGATGATGTCTGGAGGTCGTTGGAGGTTTCTGGATTGCCCATGTTTTCGTGGCTGATGTATTTGGTGTACCATCCTATCGGGAATCCGGGATTGGTGTTTACGAGCAGGCTGTCGGAATTGTCGAAAACATACGGCTCCGAAATAATGAACACTGACTTTGCGCTCTGGTCGCCGGAGATGAACCTAAGCATCATCTTCCTCGTGAGATCCTTAGCCTGCGCCGGGTCCTGCAAGGTCTGCTCCGAAATGGCCTCCGCCATTGTCTGCAATTTGATGATGGTCTGTGCGAGCTGCTGCTCCATGCCGATGGTGTACTTGTCGTTGCGTATGTTGGTCTTGAGCTTGCAATAATCGGTGATACGCGACAACATCAGCCTGTCTTGTATAAACAATATGGCCGCCGATAGTATCACGGAGCACACGATGACCGTTATGACAGTCTTCCATCTTACAGTGTTTGTTATATTATGTCTTGTTTGGGCGTCCATTTCGTCGTCTTAAAGTTGTATAATAGTTTGGTTATACTCTTTTTCTTGAAGCAGAGGCGTCGTTGAGCCTTGCATTTTCCTTGGCGAGCTTGGCTATCTCAGCCTTGCAGCTTTGGATTTCCTCGTCTTTTTGGGCGAGTTCGTTCTTCGCCTTGTGGAGGCGCTTGGTGTAGTCTTCGAGGCGTTTGCCTTTTTCCTGAAGCTTGAAGAGGTTTTTGGTGTTTTCCTTCACGTATGAAATCGTGCTGGCGATGTCTTCCGTGAGCCTCTCAAGAAATTTGATGCGGTAGTCCTCAAATTTTTCGGTGCGGCACAGCTCTATCACGCCGTATATGTCGTCGTTGAGCAATAGCGGCGCCACTATCAGGCTGCTTGGCTTGGTGTTGCCAAATCCAGAACCTATCTTGATGTAGTCTTTGGGGATGTCGTCGATGATCTGCATCGTCTTTTCCACCGCGCATGTGCCAACGATGCCTTCGTATAGCGACACCTTCTTCGTAATAAACTTTTTGCGGTCGGCGGCGTAGGTGGCTTTCATCTCGAGGTGTATGTCGTCGGGCTCTTCGTCCACATATATATATATAGCGCCATAATCAGCCTCCATATAATGAATCAACGCCCTCACAGTCTCGTTGCAAAGGCTGTCGATATTGTTGTTGTTGCGGCGGAGTATGTTGCCAAAATCGGCGAGACCGATGTTGATCTTGTCCTGTATCTCGTCCTCACGGCGGCGGGCGAGCTGTCGCTCGGTCTGTTCGTCAAGGTTTTTCTTCATGTTGATGAGCGCGTTGCCAAGTTCGTCGTTGCTGCTCAGCAGGGCAAATCCGTCGGTGTGCCTATTGTTGCCGATGTCTTCGGTAAACTGCTGCTTCTGCTTGAGATTGCCGATAAACTCGGAAAGCTGCATGCACATCATATCCATCTCGTTGGTGCTGTCGGGGCTTATCTCAGCTGGCACGAGTTCGCCTTTGAGCAGGCGCGAGAGGTAGTCGTTCATATTTTGGATGGGCTTGTTGACCGACCAAAACAGCACGAGGAAGAACGGTATGCCTATCGCCAACATCACAAGCTGCGTGAGGAAGACGCTCCAGATGGCTTTTTTTCTTATCTGCTGACGGAGCAATGCAGATTCGAGCATCATGTCCTCCATGTTGGTGAGCATGGTGCTTAGTTGTACGCTTGCCTCGCCCTTGTAGCCTTCGTAATTGTCGATGCCAAGCAACAATTGTTTACTGAAAAGAAGGTTGAATGTCGTTCTGTATTCCGCAAACTGGTCTTCGAGTTTGAAAATCTGATACTTAATCACCATGCTGGCGTTGCCAACATTTTTGAGGGTAGCATGTACGCCGTCTATCTGCTTATTGAATTTTACGTAATCTTCCACGTTGCTCTTTTCGAGAAAATGCTCCTCGTATTTGGTCGCCTCCACAAACTTATTGTAAACACCCACGACAGCAGTCTGCAAAATCGAATTTTTTACCGTGTTGCGGCTTGTGGCAAGACGTCCGCCATCCTGCGTCAATTCCGAAATCTCATTCTCAATAGCCCTGATGTCGTCTATCTTCTGCTTGAAGAGCGAAAATTCGTCTTGAAGTATCGTTACCGACTGCTTGATGCCCTTGCTTTCGTCGAGCGGATGCGATATAAGGTACGCAATGCCGCCGTCGATGCTGCGGCACACTGCGTCGATGGTTTCCTTGAGGGCGTCTTCCTTTTCCTTGTCCTTCCTTCCTGTATAGAGATTAAACAACTCGTACTGCGCGTTGCGGAGGTCGGAAATGTCGTTTTTGAGCTTGTTTTCCTTCTGGAAACTGTCTTCGAGCATATCGTATGTATGTATTAGGTAAAAGGCAGACAATCCCGTCGCCACAACGTAGATGGCGAAGCAGACGAGCATTATCCTGAATTTTACCTTGACGGCTATTTTCTCCGGTGTCTTCATTTCAAATTTTTCTTCTTTATAGAATTGTCAACATCAAATTTGTTGCCGTTTTTGCATTACTAAAGCAACAATTGGAGCGATTATGACATTCCAATCAAATTTCAAATTTAATTTTTTTTGCTTATTAAAAAAAAGATTTTTTGCAAAAATATTAAGATATTTTGCAACTGTTTGTGTTACAGAAAATTGCAGCGACAGTTTTTTTTATTTTTTTTTATAAATAAATTGGGTGTTTCAAAAAAAAGGCATAAATTTGCAACGTCAATTTAAATAAGACTGATTACACTTAACGAAGCATAACATCAATGTTCGACAAAGAATTGATAAAAAGGTTTGAGACGCTGGACACACCTTTTTATTATTATGACATCCAGCTGCTCCGCGAGACGCTCTCAAGGCTCAAATCCGCTGTGGACAAATACGGCTACTGCGTTCATTATGCCGTAAAGGCCAACGCCAACCCAAGGATACTCCAAGAGATAAGCTCGTTTGGCTTCGGTGCCGACTGCGTAAGCGGCAACGAAGTGCTCCGCGCCCTCGAATGTGGCTTCCCCGCCGACAAGGTGGTTTTTGCCGGCGTAGGCAAGAGCGACACAGAGATTGAAATAGGCATCAAAAACAACATCTTCTGCTTCAACGTGGAATCTCTGCAGGAGCTCGAAGTCATCAACAAGATAGCCGGACAGAATGGCAAGACGGCAAGCGTAGCCCTCAGGCTCAATCCGGGCATCGATGCGCACACCAACAAGTGCATCAACACCGGCCTCGCCGACAGCAAATTTGGCATCGACTTCAACCAAATGGAGGCTACAATCACCTTCGCACAAAAACTCAGCAACATCAAGCTCATTGGCATACACTTCCACATCGGCTCGCAGATACTCGACAAAGAGCCATACAGGCTGCTCTGCCAGCGCAGCAACGAGATGCAGGAAAAATTAAGCCTCATGGGGCTCGACCTCCCGGAAATCAACCTCGGCGGCGGTCTCGGCATAGATTACGACGACCCCGACAAAAACCCCGTGCCAGACTTCGAATCGCTTATGGATCTCATACACGCCAACCTCGACGTGAAGGACAGGCAGAGAGTTCATTTTGAATTTGGCAGGGCGATAGTAGCGCAATGCGGCACGATGGTCGCAAAGACACTATATATAAAGCCTGCATCGCAGACCACATTCGCAATTGTGGACGCCGGATTCACCGACCTGATAAGACCCGCACTCTACGGCGCGCACCACAAAATCGAAAACCTCACATCGCACTACGCGCAGAAAGACAAGTACGACATCGTGGGCCCGATTTGCGAGTCAACCGACGTTTTCGACACCGGAATCACACTCCCAAAAACAGTTCGAGGCGACTTAATCGCCTTCAGAAGTGCCGGAGCATACGGAGAAATCATGGCATCACGCTATAATCTGCGAAATTTGCCCAATGTGTATTATTCTGACAATTAGGCAATTGCACAACCCACAAAAGAAAAATTGCAAATTATTGAAAAAAAAATGACAATATTTTTTTTTGATTTGCAAAAAATATATAATTTTGTGAAATTGAAATAGTAAAAATTTTTAAGAAAAGTCCTAATAATAAATTAACATGAAAAACCGATTTTTATCGTTAGCGTTTGTCTTAATCACGATGTCGGCAGTATTTGCTCAGACGGCATCTGCACAAGACTCCCAGCTGCTCCAAGCCGCTGAAGAGGCTGCTTACAACAACGATTGGACAGCAGCGTCTAACAGTTACAAGCAATTGGTTGGCAGTAACCCCGAGAATGCAAACTATCACTCTCAGCTTGGTTATTGTTATCGTAACCTTGGCGACAAGCAGCAGGCCATCGCGGAATTCCGCAAAGCTGAATCTCTTTACACTGCTAAAGAGAAAACTAAAGTTGCAGCCCAGACCAATCAGATAGCATTGGCGAGGACTCTCAGAGAGAACGAACAAATCGACGAAGCTCTCACTGTACTGGAAGCACTCCAGAGCAACGTAAACAACTCTCTCAAGAAAGCCGTTGAGAACGAAATCGAGAGCTGCAAATTCGCGCAGTCTCAGAAGTCCAGCCCCAAGGACTACATGGTTCTCAACCTCGGCGCATTTGTAAACGGCGACAAGGTGGACCACTCACCCGTACTCTCGCCCAATCAGAAAGAATTGTTCTTCACCTCCCGCAGGGAGCTCGAAGGACACAGCACCGTGTCTGAAAACATGGTTGACGAGAATGTGTACCGCTGCACAATCGTGGATTCTACCAACACCTGGTCGAAACCCGAAGCTGTAAACGGCGACCTCAACACAAGCGGTCACGATGCAGTAGTAGCCATCTCGCCCGACGGCAACGAGATGTACATCTACCGCGAGGACGACAACGGCAGCCTCCTCCTCTCAAGAAGGAACGGCAACTCTTGGTCGGCTCCCGAACTCCTCGGTGGCAACATCAACACTCCTTACGAGGAAAAAGGTGCAGCTCTCTCGCCCGATGGTAGCAAGCTCTACTTCGCAAGCGACAGGCCCGGTTCTAAGGGCGGCCTCGACATCTTCGTGGCTACACGTCAGGACAATGGCGCATGGGGCAGCGTCAAGAACCTTGCAGAAATCAACACTGAAGCCGACGAGGAAGGTCCCTGCGTATCCGCAGACAACTCCAAGCTCTACTTCAGCTCTAAGGGTCACACCGGCATCGGCGGCTACGACCTCTTCACCGCTCCCATCAACGGTGACAATGTAGGTGCTCCCGAGAACCTCGGTTCTCCCATCAACTCCAACGCAGACGAGCTCTACGTATTCGAGAACGGCAAGAAGATTTACTTCTCCTCCAACCGTGGCAACGGCATGGGCAACTACGACCTCTACGTAGCTGGTCCCACCTCGCTCATGGCTACACCCGAAACCGTAGTGAACGGCAAAGTGAAGAACTGCAAGGGCGAGATGCCTAAGACCAACATCTCCGTAAGGGACAACTCCACCGGCAAGACCCAGGAAATCACTCCCTCTGCAAGCGGCGACTACTCCTTCACTACCAACCGTGGTCACAACTACACAATCACTGTAACCGCAAATTCAAGCGTTGTATTCACCGAGATTTTCGACATCGCTACCAACGCTCCCGCTACAAAGGATTACCAGACCATCCAGCTCGATCCTCAGAACGACTGCAACGAGATTGTTGCTGACAATGGCCTCACTCCCGACGGCATCGACAAGAAGCGTTACGACGACGAAGGCGACGGCACACTCTACGACCGCTACATCGAAATCGAGGATGTACTCTTCGAGTACGGCAAGGCTGACGCCCTCAGGAGCAACAGCAAACTCGACGAACTCGCTGATTACCTCAAGCAATTCCCCAAGGCCAAGGTTATGGTCAAGGGTTACGCCGACTCCAAGAGCTCCGCTTCTGCAGTCAACGCAAAACTTGGTCTCCGCCGTGCTAACCAAGGCAAGCAGTACCTCTTGAACAAGGGTGTTAAGTCTTCCCAGATTGTTGTTAAGTCATTCGGTGAGGAAAACCCTGTTGCTATCAACATCCTCAACGGTGAGTATAGCGACGAGTGCGCAAGGTACAACCGTCGTCTTGAGTTCAAGATGATTGAACAGGGCGAAACCACGATGCTCATCCGTGGCATCCGCAACGTTCCTTCTCACCTCAAGAACCCCGATTACAAGCGCGACTACAACAAGGCAAGCGGCTGGCCTGAGACCAAGAAGTAACAGCAGTCTATTGCACTTGTATTCGTAAAATAGAATCATTATTGCTCTAATAATAAATGTACCGGAGATTTGCCGAAGTAATAGTGCCAGTAACGTTACAGTTGCCGATGCTCTTCACTTACGAAATCCCCGGTATATTTTTGTCTAAATGCGTGGTAGGCGCAAGGGTCGTTGTATCTTTCGGAAAGTCGAAAATATATTCGGCAGTAGTAAGAAGAATCACCGACGTCTGCCCGCAAGACTGCGAAATAAAGGAAATTATCGAGGTACTCGACACAGTACCCGTAGTAAATGCAATCCAACTCCAGTTTTGGGATTGGATTGCATCTTATTATATGTGCTCATTAGGCGAAGTGTGCAGGGCTGCATTGCCGGCGGCTCTCAAACTCGAAAGCTCCACCGTACTCTACCGCACCACCAAGCCAACAGACCTCACCGAACTAAAACCAAAAGAAGCTCTGCTCCTCGCCTCGTTCAACGACAAGACAACGGAACTCGAACTCTCCAAAGCCTCCAAATACACCGGACTCAAAAACAACATCGCCATCATCAAAAACCTTATCGGAATGGGATACCTCGTTGCCGACAAGGTAATAGAAGAAAAATACAAGCCAAAAATCGCAAAATTCGTCTCCTTGTCGGAAACCATCACCACCGAAGACGAACTCCGCCAAACACTCGACGCTCTCGCGCAAAAAACGCCCAAACAGTTTGAGACGTTGATGACATTCGTGAAAATATTGAAGGCGACAGCCTCAGACGGCACATCAACCCTCCACAACGAAATAGAGCGCAAGACGCTGCTCCAAAATCCGCACATATCACCATCGGCACTCAACGCGCTCATATCCAAATCGCTCCTGATAGAGACACAGCACGAAGTGAGCCGCATAGCCGCATACGACGGCGACATACAGCTCAGCCATGAGCTCACCGCAGCCCAGCAGACCGCATACAACGACATAAAAAGCCAATTTGAACACAATAACACGGTGCTGCTGCGCGGCGTCACAGGCAGCGGCAAGACCGAAATCTACATAAAACTCATCGAAGAGTGCATCAACCAAGGCAAACAAGTATTGTACCTATTGCCGGAAATAATACTATCATCACAGATAATCCGCCGCCTGCAAAAAGTATTCGGCGACGACGCCGGAATATACCACAGCAAAATTTCCGACCAAGAACGCGCCGAAATGTGGCATCGGCTATGCTCGCCCGAATCCAAAAGTTACAAGCTGATAGTGGGCGTAAGGTCGGCGATATTCCTGCCAATGAGCAACCTCGGACTCGTAATCATAGACGAAGAGCACGACGCATCATTCAAGCAACAAGACCCCGCGCCGCGCTACCACGCAAGAGACTGCGCGATAATGCTCGCCTCGATGCACCACGCCAAGACGTTGCTCGGCTCTGCCACACCGGCAATAGAATCGTATTACAACGCATTGAACGGCAAATACGGACTCGTGGAGCTGCTACAACGCTACACCAACGCCGGAGTGCCAGAAATCAACGTCATCGACACCCTCGAAGCCGCCCGCAGCAACAATATGAAATCGATCTTTTCCTCCTTCCTCATCGGGGAGATAGACCGCACCATCAAGCAGGGGCAGCAGGCTATGATTTTCCGCAACAGGCGCGGATTTTCGCCATACGTAGAGTGTCAGACGTGCGGATGGGTGCCTTCATGCGAAAACTGCGACGTAAGCCTCACATACCACAAACGCGAAAACAGGCTCGTATGCCATCATTGCGGATTCGTGATGGACATGCCACACAACTGCAAAGCGTGCGGCGGCTCCTCGCTCACAACCAAAGGATACGGCACCGAAAAAATAGAGGACGAAATCAAAATATTCTTCCCCGACGCACGCATCGCAAGGCTCGACGCCGACGTCACCACATCAAGGCAACGATACGAACAGATAATATACGAATTTGAAAACGGACACACCGACATCATCGCAGGCACACAGATGCTATCCAAGGGGTTTGACTTCAAAAACCTGCACCTCGCCGGCGTACTCGGCACCGACACGATGCTCAATTTTCCCGATTTTAGAGCCGAAGAGCGCGCATACCAATTGCTAATGCAGGTGAGCGGGCGCACGGGTCGATTGTCCAAACGCGGGAAGGTGGTGATACAGACATCGCAACCGCGCACCCCTGTCATCGAAGACGTATTGAACGGCGATTACAAGCACTTCTACGACCGTGTAGTGGCAGAGCGCAGCATGTACGCCTACCCGCCATTCACAAGGCTTATACGATTGCAACTCAAGCACAAAGAGAGCCTATTTCTCGACAATTGCGCATTAATATTAGCATCGTCCTTGAGAAAAATGTTTGGCGACGGGGTGCTGGGACCAGAATATCCAGTGCTGCCCCGAATTCAAAACCTTTACATAAAGGAAATTTTACTAAAAATTAGCCGAAATCATTACGGAATCCAAGCAAAAAATAGTATCTTAGCGGCGATTGGCGACCTGCGTGCAGGCGTCAGCAAAGGCGGTTTGATAATAAATATCAACGTCGATCCGCAGTGAGAGAGGAGAGATTATATGAGGAGAGAGGAAAGAGGAGAGATTAAAGATTAAAGAGGAAAGATTAGAGATTAAAGAAGAACAAATAATAAAAAACAATATATAAAAACAAACACATAAAATGAGATTATCTTCACGAATTGGCAGGGTATCTGAATCTCAGACACTCGCCATGAGCCAAAAGAGCAGGGAGTTGAAAGAGACTGGCGTTGACGTAGTGGACCTCACCGTCGGACAGCCCGACTTCTTCACGCCCGACAACGTAAAGGCTGCCGCCAAGAAGGCTATTGACGACAACTACTCCTTCTACAGCCCGGTGCCGGGTTACAAGGATTTGATTAAGGCTGTACAGAAAAAATTCAAGGACGAAAACGGTCTCGACTTCGCCGAAAACCAGATTGTGGTATCCACCGGCGCAAAACAATGCCTCGCCAACACTATGCAGGTATTGTTTCAGGAAGGCGACGAAGTGATAATCCCCACCCCCTACTGGGTGTCGTACCTCGACCTCGCACGCCTCTGCAACGCAACGCCCGTCATCATCAACGGCAACCCCGACAACTACTACAAAATCTCGCCTGAGCAGCTCGAAAAGGCAATCACGCCCAAGACGCACGGTTTTATCCTCAACGCGCCTTCCAATCCATCGGGCTCTATATACACCAAGGACGAACTCAAGGCTCTCGCCGACGTACTTGCAAAATACCCCGAGATTGCAATCATCTCCGACGAAATCTACGAGCACCTCACCTACGACGGCGAACACTGCTCCATCGCATCATTTGACAACGTAAAAGACCAGACCATCGTCCTCAACGGCGTATCCAAGGCATACGCAATGACAGGATGGCGCATCGGCTACATGGGCGCACCCGTAGAAGTGGCAAAGGCTGTACGCAAACTCCAGAGCCAGACCACATCCGGCACATGCTCCATCGCTCAGAGGGCTGCTCTCGAAGCCCTCACCGGCGACCAGACCATCATCGCCAAAAACAACGAAGTGCTCATCAAACGCCGCGACCTCATGGTAAAGAGCCTCAAGGCTATTCCAGGCGTCAAATTCAACGTGCCGCCGGCAACATTCTACTGCTTCCCCGATTTCAGCGCATACATCGGAAAGAGCTTCAACGGCAAGAAACTTGCTAACTCATTCGACTTCTGCGACTACCTGCTCAACGAAGCACACGTAGCTTGCGTGGCTGGCGGAGCTTTCGGCGTGGACGAGTGCATCAGGATGTCTTACGTCGTTGGTCTCGACCGCATCGAAGAGGCGTTCAAGCGCATCAACAAGGCGCTCGCCAACCTGAAATAACACTCACAACAATCAGAGCACAGCAAACACAAAAAGGCGGAGGCAACAGCAAAATTGCCCCGCCTTTTATTTTGCCAATTGAAAATAAAACACTAAATTTGTACTATATTTCACAAAAAAAATTACGGCGATGTTAAAAAACGTTTGGAAATATGTACAGAAAAAAATCGCGTATTTAAAACGTGTAAAATATTCCCTTATGAACAATTTTAAAAAGAAAAAGCAAAAGCCCACTCGCAAGAAAGAAGCCGACAAGACAGACAAGCTGCCATTGTTCATCATTGTGGTAGTAGGGCTCACAGCACTCTTTTTGTTTTTAAAATACTGCAGCCACACGCCCCCGCAGCCACAAGACATGGGCTACGACGCCGCAATTGGCAATTACGGACACGACATCAAGATTCTGGCGCACCAATTCAACCTGCCCCCAGAATACCTTATGTCCGTGATAATGCTCGAATGTTCGGGGCGCAAGGACGTGCCGCCAAGATTTGAACAAGGGGTCTATAACAAGCTTCTCGAAGTGAAGGAGCAACGGCGTGCGTCATTGGAATCCATCACATACCGAGACCTCGCCGACGCCACCGACGAGGCTCTGCGCAACCTCGCATCGTCGTGGGGGCCATTCCAATTGATGGGGTACAAATGCCTCCACCTCGGCATCAAAATCAGGGATTTGCGCGGCAACAATTCTCTGTATTTTGGCGTGAAATGGATAGATGCCACATACGGCGACTACGTGCGCCAAGGCAAATACGCCGACGCATTCCACATCCACAACACCGGACGCCCCGTCCCCAAAAGCGGCAAATACTTCACCTACGACCCCAAATACGTCCCCAACGGCCTGCAATATATGAAATACTTCAAGGAGCACATGTAATAAAACAATTTGATAAATAATTGGAATTAGAATGTATCGGCGGTCAGCCTCTGCGCCGCCTCGGGGCGGCGGGCTGCCCCCATACATTCTAATTTCAATTTCGGGTTTTCGGTTTCGGTTTTCAGTTCTGGCTTTCGACTTACGGGAAAAGGTAATTATCTGCACCGCACCGCGCGAACCGTACGACCGTACCGACGGTCGTACCAACAGTCGGGATACACGCCGCCGGAGCCGAAGTCGAGGTCGCGCCCGTAGTCCGGGGCGTCCGTATCGAGCGACGACGACCAATAGCCACCGTAGGAGCCCGCGCTGTAGAGACCCGTACCGCTGCGGTAACCGGCGGCAGGAAGAAATAGCGAATTTGAATTATTACGGCTCTTTACAATACGACCAGCTACACCCGTGCCATTGTAATTGCTTGTCCATTCCCAATCGCAATTGTCATGCAATTCCTGAATCTCCGCCTGTGTAGGCATACGCCAATCCTTGCCAAGATTTGCAGTGGCGGCGTCGTCTTCCGGCAACAAGACGGTCAGATAGTCGGTGAAGCCGTTGTAACCATAGCTCGATTCGTTACAATATTTGGTCATTGTAGAGGATGAACCATTGCAATATTTGTATGTAGACCAAGAGTAATCATCATCTTTCGGCTCCGTTTCGCCCCACGCAAAATAGTCGCCATAATCCCACGGATTCTGTGCGCCGACGTTGCAAGTAGCCCAAATTGTGCCAGAAGGCAAGCCGAGGTCAACATCATATTCAGTTTTCTCCATCCACTTGGCTGTTACTGTCAGGTCGTCAGATACAGGTTGAGTGAACTCATAGACATTTTCACCCTCATACCATCCCAAGAAATAAAATCCTTCTTTCGTCGGGTCTTCGGGTTTTGTGGCGGATTTGCCATCTTCCACCGTCTGTGCAGCCACTTCACTACCGCCATCGGTGTTGAAGGTTACGGTGAATGTTTTTATTTTCCATTTTGCGGTCAATGTCAGATCGGAAGTTACTGGCGATGCAAAGTCGTAGAGACTTTCACCATTGAACCAACCTTCGAAATTGAATCTATCTTTCGTCGGGTCTTCGGGTTTTGTGGCGGATTTGCCATCTTCCACCGTCTGTGCAGCCACTTCACTACCACCGTCGGTGTTGAAGGTTACGGTGAAGGTTTTAGTCTCCACAGGGTCTGGTTTGTCGTTGTTAGACGGGGTAGTCTGCTTGGAGTCGTCATCGTCGTCATCGCCGCATGAAGCGATGGAAAACAATGAGAACGAAATCAACAAATAAAAAAGAAATCTTTTCATAGTTTTAAATTATTAGAATTATTAAATTGATTGTCAACTATTCAATAGCTGATATTTCATCAGTGGTGAGACCAGTGCAATCAGCAATGGTTTCGAAGTCAAGGCCTTTGGCTTTCATCTTACGGGCAGTTTCGATGGCTTGGGCTTTTGCACCTTCGGCACGTCCTTCTGCAAGACTTAATTCTCTGACTGTCTTGTCCCTGTCGTTGCGAAGGAACTC
>DGIK01000177.1 GCA_002393195.1 Bacteroidales bacterium UBA3824
ATCAAGATGGACTTCCTCGGACTGAAGACCCTCTCGCTCCAAAAGGAAACCCTCAAAAACATCAAGAAGCACCGTGGCATCGACATCGACCTCGAACAGATACCCATCGACGACAAACTCACCTACCAGCTATACAGCGAGGGACGCACGATAGGCACGTTCCAATTTGAATCGCCGGGTATGCAGAAATATTTGAAGGAGTTGAAACCCAACAACATCAACGACCTCATCGCGATGAACGCCCTCTACCGTCCGGGTCCTATGGACTACATCCCGACCTTCATCAACCGTAAACTTGGGCGCGAACCCATCTCCTACGACATCCCCGTAATGGAGAAGTATCTCAAAGATACATACGGAGTTACGGTCTATCAGGAGCAAGTAATGCTTTTGAGCCGGTTGCTTGCGGGCTTCACGCGAGGTCAGGCGGACTCACTGCGTAAGGCGATGGGTAAGAAGATTGCCGCGATGTTGGCGGACTTGAAACCAAAATTCATCGAGGGCGGCAAGAAAAACGGACACGACGAGCAGATACTCCTCAAAATCTGGGGCGACTGGGAAAAATTTGCGTCCTACGCCTTCAACAAGTCGCACGCAGCGTGCTACGCTTGGGTGGCGTATCAGACCGGCTACCTCAAGGCTCACTATCCAGCCGAATACATGGCGGCAAACCTCACCCGCAACAAGGACTCCATCGATGACGTCAAAAAGTTTATGGAGGAGTGCAAGGCGATGAAGATTGAGGTAAAAGGCCCCGACATCAACGAATCAGACCTCGACTTCTCCGTCACCAAAAACAACGGCATCCGCTTTGGACTTGGCGGCATCAAGGGCGTCGGCGAGGCGGCTGTGGAAGGCATAGTTGCCGAAAGGGAGAAAAACGGCCCTTACAAGGACATCTACGACTTTGTGGAGCGCGTAAACCTCTCGCAGGTCAACCGCCGCACATTGGAGAGCCTTGCCATAGCCGGGGCGTTTGATTCGTTCAAGGACTTGAAGCGCAGCCAGTTTCTCGAGCCGTGCGAAGGCGACGTCATCTCGTTTAGCGAGGCGCTCGGCAAGTACGGACAAAAAATCAAGTCAGGTGGCAATACGGGCGGCAATTCGCTTTTTGGCGACACCGTGCAGGTGGAAATCAAGAAGCCGATACCCCGCAACTGCGAAGAATGGAGCGACCTCATCCGCCTCAATAAGGAGAAGGAGCTTGTAGGCATATACCTCTCGGCGCATCCGTTGGACCAGTACAAATTGGAAATCAACAATTACTGCAACGCCACGATGGCGGAGATGGCTGCAAACGACGAATCGCTCAGGACCAAAAACGAACTGCGCCTTGCGGGCATCGTAACGGCAGCCGCCGAGCGCACCACCAAGACCGGCAACCCCTGGGGACAATTGACGGTGGAGGATTTCAGCGGCAGTTACCAGTTTGCGATGTTTTCAAAAGACTATATGCAGTTTAAGAGTTTCTTCTCAACTGGTTACGCAGTGTTGATTAAAGGAAAGATGCAAGCGCGTTACAACAATCCAAGCGAGTTTGAATTCCGCATCAACAGCATCGAATTCCTATCCGACATGAAGGACAAGATGCTCAATTCAATCACGCTCACGCTGCCGGTCAACGAGCTAAGCGACCAGCTGGTGAAGGTGATTCAGAAGATTTCCACGAGCAACAAGGGCAATAGCACCCTCGCCTTCAACATCTTCGACCCAAAGACCAACATCAAAATAAAGATGCACTCACGGTCGCACAGGGTCAAGATTGACAACGGACTTATATCCGAACTCAATAGTCAGAATATCAGTTACGAAATACGCTAAATAATGAATGACGGCAAAAAAAATTTTTTGCCGTCATTTTCTTTTTTTATATCGAAATATTGCATTATATTTGCATATCCAATACAAAAACCATCATTAAAGGCAAGTATGAAAAAGAATTCGATAGATTTTTTTCAGCGGTTCAAGCTCAATAGCCGCGTTACATTAGACATAATTTTTATAGTATTGCCCATTGTATTTGTGGTAATCGTGGCATACTTCGGCATATCGCAACTCAGGCACACGTCCGAAATGCTGTCTAAGCAGTATCTCGCCATCAACGTAAATGGCGGCAAGATTACCGCAGGCATCAATCAGGCATTTGAAGCCGTCGATAGGAACAACAAGGAGGCTGTTGCCACTTTTGCTACCCAGACCACCGATGCCGCCAACAACATTGCGGGTATCGTAAAACAATTGGACGGCGACGCTCCCGAAATTGAGAAGCAGTTTGGTATCATACATCCGCTCATCAACCAATCTATGCAGGGATTGAGCTCGATATTGTCAAAAATGCAGGATTCCAACGCCAAATTCGCCGACATCAACGCCACTATCGCCAAGTACGACAATCTCGCCGAAGATTTGAGTCAGCGTACTGCGAGGAAGGCGCAGGCATATTTGGACGGCAACAACAGGGCAGCAGCGCAACGATACCTCAAAGCGGCAATGCTGTCGGAGAGGGCGTGCCGTCTGTCGGTGGAATCCAATCTCTTTGGGCAGCTTGGCAATATGGAACGTACACGTCAGGCTATGGGCGAGTTGGTTCAGTGCCACGCCGACCTCTTCAAAGTCCTTGACGATGCCGATAAGCAGATGTTGACGGAGATGGACTCAATTTTTAAATACCTGATGGACAATTCCAGCAAATTTGGCGAACTTGTAGCCTCGATGAAGATGCAAGCTGCAGAAGGCGCCAAGACCAAGGTGGCCATCCTCAAAGAATTGAGCATTATGCAGGGTATGTGCAACGCCCGCATCGAATCGCTCTCCGACCAAATCACGCAAGTAACCAGGCGTATGTCGATAATGATGATAATTGCATTGCTAATATCGCTCAATGGTTCGTATTTCACCGTCAAGTATCTCAAACAGACCATCGTAAAACCCGTGGTAAAACTTGCGTCGGTTGCAAGGGACATCGCCAATGCCAACCTCGTAAACGACATCAAGCACAACGACGGCGTAGATGAAGTATCGCAACTCGAAGACGCCTTTGCATCAATGACCGAAAACCTTACGGATCTCATAACATCGCTCAAAGCAACCGCCGGGGATATTGCCGATTCGAGCCGCTCGATGCTTGAAGCAAGTCAGCAGATGACCTTATCCGCCAACGACCAGGCTTCGTCGGCGCAAGAGATGTCGGCATCCATCGAGGAGATGAATGCGTCCATCGAGCAAAACCGCGACAACGCCAGCACCACCGAGGAGATGGCCATCAACAATTCGCAAATCATCAGCGATTGTTCGGTGTCGGCGCAGCAATCAGAAAAATCGATGAACGACATCGCCGAAAAGATTTCCGTCATCGACGAAATATCATTCCAGACCAACCTGCTTGCCCTCAACGCCGCTGTGGAGGCGGCACGTGCCGGCGAACACGGCAAGGGTTTTGCGGTAGTAGCATCCGAAATCCGCAAACTCGCCGAAAAATGCGCTATGGCGGCCAAGGAAATCGACAATGTTTCCAAGGGCAGCATCGCGGCGGTCAAGCAGAATGGCGAGGCGTTCAACATCGTATTGCCGAAGTTCCAGCGCATCACGGATTTGTTGCAGGACATCGCCGCCGCCTGCAAGGAACAGGCGAATGGCAGCGAGCAAATCAATGCAGCCGTACAGCGTTTCAACAATTCTACGGAGCAATTCTCCGCGATAGCCGACGCAATGGCTACCAACAGCGAGAGCCTCTCCTCCAAGGCGGACAGCCTGCTCGACATCACCGACCGTTTCGTCACCAAGTAATCGTCCAAGCAAATTCTCAAACCATCCATACAATTATGAAAATACATCCCATCAAAACACTCTCGGCGGCAGCGTTGATTGCCACCCTTGCCGCCGGATGCTCGTCCAATACGGGCGGCACTTCGCAGACTCCATCGGAGCGCATCAAGGCAGACCAGATAGGCTACAACGCCAAGTCTGTGAAAATTGCAATCGTGCCAGACGGCGCATCCGACGATTTCCAAATCGTTGACATCCAAGACAATGTAGTATATAAGGGCAAGACTTCCGCCGCCGCAAAATGGTGGGCGTCTGGCACAAGCGTCAAGCAGGCGGATTTTTCCGATTTTGACCAGCCGGGCGTATATACTATAAGGTGTGACGGCGCGGAAAAGTCGTACCCCTTTGCCATTGGCGACAATATCTACACCGACCTCGCCATCGCTGCCACCAAGTCGTTCTACTTTGCCCGCAGCGGCGTGGAAATCACGCAGGAGCACGGCGGCAAGTACGCCCGCCCCGCAGCGCATCCCGATACACAGGTGAAGGTTCACAAATCTGCCGCCGGTCCCAAGCGCAAGGAAGGCGACATCATCAGCTCGCCCGGAGGCTGGTACGACGCCGGCGATTACAATAAGTACATCGTCAATTCGTCCATCACCGTATGGGAAATGCTCAATGCAGTGGAACTTCATCCCGACTTCGCCAAAAGCCTGAATCTCAACATCCCCGAATCCGGCAACAATATCCCCGACATCGTTGACGAATTGCTCTTCAACCTCCGTTGGATGATTACGATGCAAGACCCGGCGGATGGCGGAGTTTACCACAAACTCACCGCCCTCGGATTCAACGGTATGATAATGCCGCAGGACGACCACGACGAGCGTTATGTAATCAAAAAATCCACCGCCGCCGCCCTCGACCTCGCCGCCACTTGCGCCAAGGCTTACCGCGTGCTCAAACCATACGACGCCGAATTGCCCGGCCTCCGCGATTCGCTGATGAAGGTAGCCGACAAGGCTTGGGATTGGGCTCAGAAAAATCCCACCGTACTCTACGACCGCAACCCCGAAGGCGTGATGACCGGTCAGTATGACGACATCCACGTCCGCGACGAATTTTCGTGGGCAGCAATCGAGTTGACAATCGCCACTGGCAATTCCAAGAGATATATGACCAAAATTGCCAAAGACGACTTCGAGTTTGCGACACCGGCTTGGGATTCCACGAGCGTTATGGGCGTTATGTCGGCTCTCAACAAGCCCGAATACAAGGATTTGTTTGATGCCGAGATGTACGACTTTATGAAAGGCGGACTCATAAAACTCGCCGACCAGTACCTCAACGATTACCAGCGTTCACCCTACGCCACACCGCTTGCAGCCTTCCCGTGGGGCAGCAATTCTGTTGCCGCCAACCAAGGCATCGTGCTTGCCGCCGCCTACCGCATCACCGGCAATACCAAGTACCTCGAAGCAGCCCAGGCAGACCTCCATTACATCCTCGGTCGCAATCCGCTTGACTATTGCTACGTAACGGGATTTGGCGTAAAGACCGTGAAAGACGTACACGACCGCCGCTCCGTAGCCGACGGCATCGAAGCCCCAGTACCCGGCTATCTCTGCGGCGGACCCAATGCCACAGCAAGAGGCGACATCGCCGATTCGCTCTACAAATACAATACGCCCGCAATGCGCTACTGCGACATCAACAGCAGTTACACCACCAACGAAATCGCAATCAACTGGAATGCAGCGTTGATAGGGCTTGTATTTGATGTTAATTAATGCATAATGCATTAAAAATTAAAATGATTATAGATTGTCATACCCACAATAATCCCCGTCCCGGAGTGCCGTCGATAGTCGATGTGTCCGGGCGCGGGGATTTTGTATTTGGGCAGGAGGTAATGTTTTCGGTAGGGATTCACCCGAAATACATCACTGACGATTGGGAGGGCGCATTGATTGAGGTTGCCAAGGCTGCCGCTCATAGCAATTGCGTGGCGATAGGGGAGTGCGGTCTCGACAAATTCGCCGACGCGCCTTTGTCGTTGCAGGAAAAAGTTTTAGAGTCGCAAATCGTTTTGGCTCGGGATTTTGCAAAGCCGCTAATTATCCATTGCGTGAGGCTGTACAGCTATGTAATTCATCTACTAAGGAAGAGGAGTTTCCAAAATCCGGTGGTTTTTCACGGTTATAATGGCAATCCCGACACCACCGCCCAATTATTGAAAATGCCAAATGTTTATTTTTCATTTTCGGAATCCACATTTGCAACGCCCGAAACGTCGGGAGCAAAATCGTTGCCGTTGATACCTGTATCGCGCATCCTCACCGAAACCGACTGCGACAGCACCGCCGACCTGTCAATTACCATCCAAAAAATCGCCGAAAAAAAACAAATTGAAGCCTCATCGCTCCAACAATCAATATATGAAAACTTTATGCGGATAATTGGCGATAAGCAAGCTCATTAGCATTACAATTATACATAAATAAAAAATCCCGACCATCGTCGTAACGGTCGAGATTTTTGCGGTCGCGCTTGCGGTCATAGACCTTTTTGGACTGCCTGATTTTTGTTGGCCTCATCGAAATAATTTTGCCGTGGAGCATAATCTCCTCCTCGCGGCTCTTGCGTTTGGCGGCTTTGAGTGCGTCGAGAGCCGCCGTGTTTTTCTGCTTGTTCATAGTAGTTATTATTATATTTATACTTCAATTACTTCAATTACTTTCTTTTAACAACGAATTAAACGAATAAAACGAATAGTCTTGCAGATGTTTTAATTAAACAAATGCCGCAAGCGGCAGCGAATTAAACAAATATACAAAGTTTCAGGTGTATTCGTTTAATTCGTAAAGTTAAAAAATAACTTGTTGATTTTTAACTTGTTTGTTGATTTTGGTTATTTGTTTTATTCGTTTAATTCGTTGTTCAACAAAAATATAACGTTGAATAGACAGTTGTTATTTTATAACAAGATTGAAATCTTGCGCAAATGCCGCCTGCACTTCCTTCAGACGTTTGGCGGCTTCCTTGATGCGCGAATCTACTTCCTTGTAACGCGCTTCCCAATCGATGCGAATTTCGGGCGTAAATTCGTTTTCTGGCACTTTGTAGAGGCGCACGAGATACTCAAAATCGGAGGTAGCGGCATTGTCGAGCACCGAGAGGTAGTTGAGCACTTCGTTTTTGAGGTTTTCGCCGCCTTCTATCACCTCAATCCTATTGATTTCGTTTCTGCTTTCTTCTATCTGCGTGGTGAAGGCGAGGAGAGCCGCGTCCATCTTTTCCGGCACGTAGGTGTCAAATGTTTCAAGCAGTTCGTCGTATTTGAGCACCACGGCTTTTTGCTGTTCCATAAGTCCGTCGTTGAATGTGCCTGCCTGTCGGGATGTTGGGCGACAAGAGATGATGGTCATTGCCATTATCAGCGACAATGCCATTGTGATTATCTTTACGTTTTTCATTTTCCTGATTTTTTACTCTTTTGGTTGATAGTTTCGATGGCTTGGTTTACTTTTGTGTTGGCGACCGAGACCTTCTTATCGACTGCGGAAGAGATGTTGTCCCACTGCTGGCGAAGTTCGTCTGTGAAGTCAGAATCGGGTATTTTGTATATCCTCACCTGCTCTTTGGCCTCGTTGGAAGCTATGGAGCGCATAGTCTCTACCTTTTGGTTGAGCAATTGGTGGAGCGGTTGACATTCTGGCCCCACGTTCATACCGCCGAGGGTTTTGGTAGCTTCGGCAAGGTACTTGTTGAACCCTTCGAGTGCGCGATCCATTTCGGCAGCCTGGAAGGTTTCATAACTCTGTTTCAATGCGTTATATACGCTATCGACATTGTGATTGACGGCGATGAGCGACGCTGCGTCTGCCTTCATCTGCTCCTCCGACCTGCCGCCGCAGCCTATTGTAGCAGCAGCAAGCATCGCCACGGCGATTATTTTGAATGTTTTTTTTAACATAATTACGTTTTGATTTTTGTTAGTTTTCGCGGCAAAGATATATATTTTTTTTGTGTTGGGGGTGGTTTTTATACATATATTTTTTTTTCGATAATTATTGTTAATATCTGCAAAAAAATTTATATTTTTGCCGTGAATTTTGAACAATTAATTATTAACAAAACAAAATTGACTATGAACAAGAAAAACTTGTGGGCATTATTGGCCACATTGCTGATGGTGTTGCCGTTGCTGATGACTTCGTGCGGCGACGACGACCCCATCGAGGACGAACCGGTAAACAATGTTACACCCAAGCCGGACGACCAACCGACCGACAAGCCGTCCTACACCCCAATCAGCGAGCCGCTCGAAAAGTCGGAGTACACAATCATCTATTACGGACACGGCGGCGGCGACCTCGATGCGTCAATCCTGAACAACATCAACGACCTTTTCCACGCCGACAAAAATAGTTACAACAAGGTACACGCAGCCGTTCAGTACAAGTTTTCGAGCAAGGAAGGCCTGACGACAGAGAGTGAGGATGAAGAAGAAGATGTTGAGGATGATTTTGATGCTGAAAAATACGGTCACGCAACGCTTCGTTTTGTTGTGGATCCGTCAGCAGACTTTGAGAAAATGCTCGACGACATCAGTCCAATTGCCTTGGCAGACAAAGATTTGGACATCGCAGCCACCGAATCCCTCACCAATTTCATCAAATGGGCTGTTGAATATGCACCTGCCAACAAGTACATCCTTGTGCTTTCTGACCACGGCGGCGGTTATTCGCCCGAAGACGAACTCCCGATGGACAATCCGACGCTCTCCAAGGGTCTCGTTTATGACGACGGCGCCAACTTCGACCACATCACAGCCGAAAAAATCGTGAAGGCTGTCAACGCCGCCGGAATACGCCCGGAGGTGATTTATCTCGACGCCTGCCTGATGAACACAATCGAGTATCAGTATGAATTGAAGGACATCGCCAACTACCTGATACTCTCAACATTCTCCGTGCCTGGTCCCGGCGGCGATTATGTTCCGCTCATTGATGGACTTGCCAAAAACAACATCGAGACCGCTTTGTCTGATTTTAGCAAGGCGACGGTAAAGCGTTGGGACGAGGTAATTGATGAAGAAACAAACGAGAAGCCTTATCCGTATTCTGACATTTCGGTAATCCGCACCGCCAATCTCGATGCCTTTGGCAACAAGTGGAAGAATTTCACCGACCAACTCATCTCCGCATACGAGAGCGGCGACGAGGGTGTCAAGGAAGCCATCGACGAGGTAACAGCCGCAATGATGCCGATGGAATGTGCGTTTCCGTTGTACGATATGAATTTCTACGCTGAGAAAATCATCGCAGCCGTTCCCGATTATTTTGACGAATTGCTTTCACAAGACCTCGCCGACGCTTACGACGGCTACATCGTATGTCGCAAGGCAAGCACAGACTTGGAAAAATACGGCTACAAGATTGGCACGAGCATTTTGTTCGGCTGCAACAATCATTTTACGAGTTACAGCTGGGCAGAGGATGAAGAAACCGGCGAGCAGTATTTGGACGGTTATGTAACATACGAAGCCGACGGCACGATGAATTACTATGAAAACGATGGCACAAAGTATGACGAGGATATTTGGAACGGCAATTTTGACATCACCTACAAGCGTCTCAAATTTGACCAACTCACACATTGGAGCGATTGGATTGCCATCAACACTCAGGAATCCTCGGCATACAGCCCGTCAGGATTGTATTACGAAATCACCGAAGAGGGTTTCGTGGAGCCGGTAGTGGAGGAAGAGGAAGAGTAATACGCGGAATCAATCAATTCTATATAAAAAACAACCACCCGAAAATGGATGGTTGTTTTTTTTGTTTAGCTAATCTATGCTTACAATTTCGTAATTCATGCTGCCAAGACCTATTTTGGCAGCGTGTTCGATGGTGTGGATGCCGTGGCGCGAGGAGATGCGCTGTTTGAGGGGTTCGTTGTCGTTGCCCTCGGATGGCGTCATATTGAAGATGATGTCAACGCAAGCCTTGTCCAATGCCACGGGGTCGAGCGAGGCGAGGATGCCGTAATCTTTGAGTTTTACGGATTCAGGATGAGCCACGCAGTCGCAATCTACCGACATATTGTTCATTACGGCAATATAAATGACCTTGTTGCCGCCGTCAAAATAATTGTGAACCGCCTGGGCAGCAGCCGCCATCGATTCCAAAAATCCGTCCTGATTGCTGGTATGCTGCCAAAGTCCAGGCACGGTCTTTTGATAACCAGCGGTGTGTATGTACGCCTTGCCATTTGCCGACGCCACGCCGATGCTTGCATTTTTGATGACGCCGCCCATACCGCCCATCGGATGTCCCTTGAAGTGGGCGAGGTTTATCATAAAGTCGTAATTTTTGAGGTGAGTGCCCACGATGTCGCATTTGATGTTTGAATCGTCCTGCACGGGGATTTCAAATTCGCCTTCCTCGTCCATCAAATCTACCTTAAACATCGGCGTAAAACCGTGGTCTTTGATTGTCTGCCAATGCTCCTTGAAAGTTGTGCGCTTGCCGCCGTATGCTGTGTTGCACTCCACGATGGTGCCGTTGACAGTCTCCACGAGTTTTTTGATGAGGTCGGGTTTGAGGTAATTGTTGTTGCCCGCCTCGCCTGTGGAGATTTTTACGGCTACGCGCCCCTCTGCCTTGCGTCCGAGGGCGTCGTAGATTTTCACCAAAGCCTCGGGCGAGATGTCGCGTGTGAGATATACGATGGACTTTTCGCCGGTGCTAGCGGCGGATGGAGTGGGGGAGGAGGTGGTTGGCACGGCGGCGTTGCTGTCCACCACCTTGTGTTTGCAGCCGACGCTTAATAATGCAGTGATTATCAGCAATGCGGCGATGATTTTGGAAGTCGTTTTCATAATGATAATGTTATTTTTTTGTGTGCTAAGGTAACAATTGTTTTTTGAATGGCAAAATTTAAGGGAAAAGTTGCAAAAAAATTTGGATGGGACGAAAAATGTATCTATATTTGCAGCGTTGAAACACTTTTTAAGTGTTTCGGCTAATCCGGTACTTGCCGTGTGGGAGTAAGACTGAACCGCCACTGCTCCAAATTGAAAACCAACCAACCCCGGGACGGTTGTTTTTTTTTTTGCCTTATTCCTTACTTTTTTCTCCGATTTTTTACCCTCCATCAGCCTCATCCCCCCAAAAAAATATTGAGTGTACGCCTTACAATATTTATAAATCGTTAATTCTCAATACATTACAAAATCGAAAAATTTTTGAAAAAAAGTTGCCCTAATTTTTGGATGGTACGAAAAATGTTTATTAAATTTGCGATACATATTAAAAGGCACGACTATGTTTAAAAGGCAAAAATCCATACAAGCAATCCTTTACATCTTGGGCAAGTTTGCTGAGAGATGTACCGATATGCACAAGATCTGCAAGATACTTTATTTTGCAGACCAAAGGCATTTGTCAAAATATGGACGTGCAATCACCAAGGACGACTACATAAAAATGCCATACGGGCCTGTGCCGTCCAATATCTATGACATTTTCAAAAACCTCAACAAGGAAGACGTGGCTGGATGTTTAGAGCGCATAAACAACTTCGTCATCAAATCAAAGGCAGATTGTGATACTGATTATCTTTCGGAAAGCGATGTAGAGTGCCTTGACTATGCCATTGAGGAATGTAAGAATCTTAATTTTACGGAACTGACCAACAAATCGCATACATACGCTTGGAACAACACCAAGGATTGGGACGTTATCTCTCCAAAAGACATCCTGCGCGAAGTTGACAACAATACGGAGGAATTTATAAATTTTGTAGTTGACAAACCCGTTTTTAAACTTGCCGTCTAATGGAGTTACCAATCGAACTATATGAAAAAGAAGTTAGACGTGGACGCATCATCCATTCTTACAACTTCGAGAACATAGACCACGGCAAATTTTTTGTAATAATTGGCGTAACGCAAGACAGCATTGTCGGATTCTTCTTCATTAATTCAAACATCAACAAGTACATACAAGACAAGCCTGATATGATGGCTGTTCAGTATCCATTGTTGAAACGTGATTATGCTTTCTTGAAGCACGATTCGTTTATTTGTGCAACTGAAATAGAGGAAATCAAAAAGTCGGACATTATTGATGGCATCAAAAACCATTCAGTAGTTTTCGTCGATGATTTAAGACAAGAACATTTGGATGATGTGCTAACGATGGTCAGGGAATCCAAACTGTTTGACAAAAAAGAGAAAGAATTGTACTTTTACGAGTAAAAAACGCAAAATTTTCCCTCATCCCCCCAAAAAAATATTGAGTGTAAGCCGTACAATATTTACAAATCGTTAATTCTCAATACATTACTACATCGAAAAAAAATTGAAAAAAAGTTTAGACGAAATGATAAATAATTTATAACTTTGTAGCGGTAAGAACCATAACAATGGAAGAGTTAACAGTAAAAATACAAAACGGCAAGATCTACGCCCCACTAAAAGATAAATGGCTTGACTACAAACCCGAAGAAGAAGTCAGGCAAAAATATGTATGTCGCTTGGTCAACAACTATGGGTATTCTTTGGAACAGATGGCTCAGGAGTTGAAAGTAACTAATTCGCAGCGCGGACAAGGTGCGGCGCGGGCTGATATCGTAGTTTGGAAAACGCCCAAAGATAAAACCGAAGACAAAGTTGCCTTTATTGTTGTGGAGTGCAAAGCCCAAAATGTTACCATCAAAAACGAAGACTATTTTCAGGGCTATAACTATGCGGCTTGGGCAGGAGCGGATTTCTTTGTAACCACCAATCAGAAAGAAACCCGCGTTTTCCGTGTCAACAAGGGCAAACTTCCAAAAGCGTTGGAAGAAATTGCCGAAATTCCGGACGCAAAGGACGCTTTGGATAAGAAAAAAATAGAACAACTTTTAACACAAACAAAGTCGTTCACGCGGGACGAGTTTTCGAGATTGCTTTTCAAATGCCATAACATCATCCGCAACAATGACAAATTGTCGCCGGAGGCAGCGTTTGATGAGATAAGCAAAATCTTGTTTATAAAAATACGTTATGAAAGAAGTAATTCAGATTCTCAAATTTTTTCCGCTGAGCGTTTTAATAAACTGAAACAGAACAGAGAGGATTATAACAGAGAAATGAATATCAAGGATGCAAAACCATTTTATCAACATCTTTTTGAATTGACCAAAAATGAATTTGCAGACGATCATCTTTTTGACGATAATGCAAAAATAGAAATTCGTGAAAACAGTTTTGAACAGATTGTTAAGGAATTGGAAATCTACAATCTTTCGACAACATCCGACGACGTAAAAGGAATTGCATTTGAGCAATTCCTTGGACGTACTTTTCGTGGTGAGTTAGGGCAGTTTTTCACTCCGAGGACTATTGTGGACTTTATGGTTGAAATACTCGATCCTCAGGAAGGTGAATCAATATGCGACCCTTGTTGTGGTAGCGGTGGATTCCTAATTAAAGCGTTTGAATATGTGCGTGAACAAATAGAAAAAGACATAGAAAGTCAAAAAGAAAAAATTAAGTCAAATTTTTATAATGATATTTACGCCAATTCGACAGAAATAGAACGGAATGTTATAGATAAAAAAGTTACAGAAACCTTCTTACATTTGAATGAAGAGTTAGATATCAACAATCCAAAAGGTCGATTGCGTAGTTTGTCGTTTGATTGTATTTACGGAACGGATGCAAATCCAAGAATGGCTCGTACTGCCAAAATGAATATGATCATGCATGGCGACGGACATGGTGGCGTACATCATCATGATGGACTTTTGAATGTCAATGGTATATTTGAAAATCGGTTTGATGTTATTCTAACAAATCCGCCATTTGGCGCAAGGGTAAGTGATGATTTGATGATAACCGATGCTGACAAATTCAGCGACCAAATTAAAATAGAAACGTATAAAAAAAGATATGGAGCAGCATATATTGAGGCATTAAAACAAGTGAATGACAATATAGGCAAACCGTTACTCAGTCTTTACAAAATTAATTGTGGATTGACAGAGGTCCTTTTTATCGAACGTTGTCTTAATCTTTTGAAACCTGGTGGACGTATGGGAATCGTATTGCCCGAAGGGGTCTTAAACAACTCTAACTTGCAAAAAGTAAGAGAATTTGTGGAAAGCAAAGCAAAAATATTGCTTATTGTTTCGATTCCGCAGGATGTTTTTATTGCCTCGGGGGCGACTGTAAAACCAAGTTTGTTGTTTTTTAAAAAGTTCACAGAAGAGGAATCTGTTCAGTATCAACAGATTAAGGTTAATGCGACAGAAGAAGTAAATAGGAAATATGCCCACGAGCTAATGCAAATAGAAACTGAACTCAAAAAAACAGGCAAACTTTCCAAAGAACAATCGGCGAAATACAAGAAACGCAAACAAGAGATTGAAAACAATATTTCAAAGCGTTTGAAAGATTTGATTAAGGCTGTTGAAAAAGACAAACTCACGGACGAAGTAAAACAACAACTTGCGGAAAAAGCAAGGGTTGATTTTTCGTCCGATTATCAAGAAAATGAGAACTTTAAGTTTGCTATTGAACATGATTGTCCAACGAAAGAAGAACGCAAACAACTTGAAAGCCGAAAAAAGCAAATTGCCGAACAGATTGAAATTGAAATAAAAACACTCATAAAACAGAGATTCGACTATGAGATTCCTATTGCGGAAGTTCAAAAAGCTGGCATAAGCACTACTGGCACGGCTATCGAAAATGAACTTATACCTCTCGCAGAGGAATTTACTCCATACCGCAAAAAAAACAATTTATGGCATACACCCATAAAAGAGTTCAGGTGCGACATTCCCGACAACGGAGATATATTCCGTGTCAGAATGTCAGAAAATATGGTGGCAGAGCCCAAGTCTTTATTTAATTCGTCAAAAAAATGAGTACGAAGACAGCGAATCGCAACATATTGACCTTTGTAGAATACCAAAACATAGATAATTGGAGCGTCAGTCATATTATCGGCAATAGGATGTGGTTTGTAAACCATTATCCTATGGTAACTATTGGCACAATCATAGAAAAAGCTTCCAACCCTATCGAAATCAAAGACGACATACGATACAAACAAGTTACACTCAAAACCAATGGTGGTGGAGCGGTATTGCGCGACATAAAATATGGCAAAGAGATTGGCACAAAAAAACAGTACGTTGTGTCGGCAGGACAATTTATAATGTCAAAAATTGATGCGCGCAACGGTGCTTTTGGTGTTATTGTCAGTGATTTGGATGGTGCAATAGTAACCGCCGACTTTCCTGTTTTCAACGTTAAAAAGGATGTTGTGATTCCACAATATTTATTCTTGTTGTCGTCGAGCAAGCAGTTTGCACAGTTTGCGCAAAGTTGCAGCCGTGGCACAACCAACAGGCAGCGAATTGATGTGGATATGTTTCTCTCGCAGCAGATTCCTCTGCCGCCAATCGATGAACAGCAAAGGCTTGTGGATGCGTTTGAAAATAAAATGACGTGCGCCATCAACAAAGAACGTCAGGCATCAAGTTTAGAAAAAGACATTGACGAGTATTTGTTGAAAGAATTGGGAATTCCCAATAATAATGGCACTATTGATAACAAACATGATGGGTTCAAATACATGCATTTTGTCAATTTTGCGGATATTGAAAGATGGGACTATGGCAAGACTCAGTCATCATTTCAATGTAAATTCAAGCAAGTTAAATTACGTAATTTAATTTCTTCGATAGCAACTGGGACAACTCCTCCGACTTCAAGAAAAGATTATTTCATTGGAAATATAAAATTTTATACACCGGGAGATGTAACAGATGATATGTATTTATCGACATCTGAAAGATTCATTTCAGAATCAGCAATTATAGACAAAAAAGCGCGATTGTTTCATAAAAACGATTTGTTATTCGTAGCAATTGGTTCAACAATTGGAAAAGTCGGAATTGTAAGCGATCAAGTTGTATCATCAAATCAACAAATCACAGGATTTACTGTAAAAAAAGATATGATTGATGTCGAATTTTTGTTTTGTTATATGAATTATAACAAAAATATTACAACTGCGGAACAATCAAAAAGCACATTGCCTATTGTTAATCAGACGAAAATTTTAAATATAAATGTTCCGATTCCTCCAAAACACATTCAAAAGATTATTGTTGACAAGATAAAAAAAATAAAATTTCAAATCAATCAACTCAAACAAACGGCAAGTAATTTGCGGGAAACCGCGATGAAAGAGTTTGAGAACAAAATATTTGAAAACTTAACGGACGAATATTATGGCAAAACGACAGAATAATAATGATTGGCTGACAATTTTGGTTGCGGCGGCGGAAATAGGTTACTTTTTCAACCGTGCCAATAATAACAAATTGGATGCCGACTATTTCAACAATCTTTTGTTGAGATTTGGTCTTTATGGCCTGTTAGATACAAGTAATTACAATAGTAGAACTGTTCGTCAATTAACAACAGGTCTTAACAACGCCTTGACTCCTAATACATTCAATGAAATTTCCACTGAAAAGAAAATTACGCCCAAACAGAGGAGGTCGTTTTTTACATTAATTGATAATAAGTCAAAAGTTGTTGACTTATTGGCGAATAAAGACAACCAAACAGAAGCAAATGAATTTAAAAGTGTAGTTAAGGAAATCAATAGTCAACCCAAGTTTGTCATTAATAAGGAGCAAAATCAAAAACTTGATATCATTAGTAAAGAGCTTGAAAGAAAAGACTCGCTAAAATTCAAACTTGATGAAATTTACATCAAGGATTACAGAGTTTTAAAGGATTTTCGGATCAAGTTTGAAAACAGCATTTCAATAATAATTGGTGAAAATGGCAGTGGCAAATCAACATTGATAGAGTTTATTGCCAATATAATAGCACGTCTATTTTTGGTAGAAAGGAAAAAAGATTTCGAACTAAAAGCCTACGATTTAGGTGCTTTTGAATTGAATTATAGTTTTTATAATAATTCGGAAACTCGTAGAATAACCATAAGCAATGATGGTGAAGATTTTGAACCAAAATACAAGTCAATCAATTATCCTGACAGAATTGTCGTCAGTTATTCTGGAATAACTGACAGGCTGAAAACGATGATTCAAGACAATTTTGAAAAGCCTTTTGTCGAAGTAATCAAAAAGGACGGTTCGATTTATTCTATTTCACCCACTCAGTTCTATTTGCCTAAAAATAGATTCTATTATTCTGATAGCAAATATATGAGTATAATATATTGTGCTTTGACTTTTTCCGAGAAAGAAGAGGCAAAAATGCTATTGGACAAAATTAGAGTCGAAGTTTCAGGATGTGATATCAAATTCACATTTGGTGAAACATACAAGAAACTTAATGGAAAATTAAAAGGTAATATTGCACCATTGTTTTTTGATACATTATCTGTTAATGCAATAGATTCCTCACTTACTGGCATTATTAGATTGCAAGATATGTTCCACGAGTTTAAGAAAGACATATCTTCGCAAGAAGTCTTTGACATATTGTATTATTTGAAACTCAATGATTTAATTGATGATATACAGATTTCTTGGAAAACTGAATCTGGAAATTTTGATTTGGAGCATATTTCCGAAGGACAGAAACAAGAGTTGATGACACTTGGTTTGTCGTTGGTATTTGACACTCCGGGAACATTGTTCTTGTTGGACGAACCTGACACATACTTGCATCCGAAGTGGCAGCGCGAATTTATCTCGTCGCTCACCAAGGCAACGGAGAATGGCGGATGCGCTATTGTTACGTCGCACAGCCCAAGCATTGTTTCTGATGTTAGGAAGGAACAATTGTTTATTTTGAACAAGGGCAGACTTGTAGAGACTTCATTCAACAACTATGGCAAAGAAGTTGATGAAATACTCATTGATTACTTTGGCTTGGATAGTACAAGAAGTAAAGAAGTACAGTATCGAATCGACTATTTACGTGAAATGATTGCAAATGACAAGTATGAAACAAACGAATTTAAGAACAAATTTGACGAACTGGCAAAATTAATTGGTTCTGACAGCAAAGAATTACCGTTGATTAAATTAGATATAAAAAGGAGGGAATATGCAAAAAATAAATAAAGGAGAACCGTTGCCTGATTTTTTGACTTGGAAAGATGGAGAGGGGAGGGGAAAGAAATATGATGATATTTCGCCTGAACTAAAACGCCAAATGAGAGAGTATATGTTACAAAACGAACAAAATGGCGTGTGCGGCTACACAGAATTACCATTGACGTGCGATACTTCGCATATTGACCACTATAAAAAACAAGGTCAAGGTTGGTTTCCCGAACTTCAACTTGAATGGACTAATTTTGTAGTTGCGTCAATGCACGAAGATTTCGGTGCAAGATATAAAGATAATCATTATGGTTTAAAAAAGAATGATTACGGTTCTTTTTACAATCCTGTTGAATCCGGAATGGAAGATGTTGTTTATTATGATGGAAATGGTCAAATACATCCAAAAGATCCAAATAATCATAAAGTTGAAAAAACAATAAAAGTTTTCTATTTGGATCATAAAAGTTTGAATGATAGACGAAAAAGCATTATTGAAAATGTTAAATTATATTTTGAAAATGGTATGGATAGAGAAGTAATAAAAGAGTCTCTGCGCGGTCAGGGTTTTCCAAGCGTTGTTGATTGGGAATTGGATTTTTTACAGAACACAACTCCATAATTGTGCCTTTATCAACATTGTCATTTTTTTGCCAAGAAGATAATTGGTTATTTTTCAGACAAATCTCCCCCCAAAATACGCTCAACATCCCCCAAAAAATATTAATTGTATTTTCTACAATATTTACAAATCGTTAATTCTCAATACATTACTACTTCGAAAAAAAAATTGAAAAAAAGTTGCTAAAAATTAGGCTGTTAAAAAAAATGATTGTATTTTTACACTCAAAATTTTAACGTTATAATCTAAACAAAATCATAATGAAAAAATCGCAATTTAAATTAATGTTAAGCGGTTGTTTGATGTCGGCGGCGTTGCTTGCCTCCTGCGGCGGCAGCACCTCCAACAATCAGGCTAACACAGCCGCTGGCAAGGACACTTGCAACAAAGAGCAATGTAAGAAAGAGTTCTGCAATGGCATCAAGGCGTCTGATTTTGACGCTACAATCGACGGCAAGAAAACTGGCCTCTACACCCTCAAAAACGCCAAGGGTACTCAGGTTCAAATCACCAATCTCGGTGGTCGCATCGTTTCTATCGTCTTGAACGACAAGAACGGCGAGCCAAAGGACGTTGTACTCGGTTTTGACAAGGTAACGACCTACGCCGACTCCGTAAACCATCCCTCCGACTTCGGCGCATCAATCGGCCGCTATGCCAACCGCATCAACAAGGGCAAGATTGTCTGCGACAAGAAGACCATCCAGCTCCCTCTCAACAACTTCGGTCACTGTCTCCACGGCGGTCCCAACGGTTGGCAGTACAAAGTTTATGACGTTGTTTCGAGCAATGACAAGGAGCTCGTACTCCTCATGGACAGCCCCGACGGCGATATGAACTTCCCGGGCAACGTGAAGGCGACCGTCAAGTTTACCCTCGACGACAACAATGTCATCACGATCGACTACTCTGCAACCACCGACAAACAGACGGTCATCAACATGACCAACCACAGCTACTTCAACCTCAATGGCGATCCCAATCAGCCCATCAACAACCACCTCATCTACGTCAATGCTGACAACTACACCCCCGTGGACGCTACCTACATGCCCACAGGCAAGATTGAGAGCGTGAAGGGTCTTGCATTCGACTGCACCACCGAGGCTGAAATCGGCGAGCGCATCACCAACAATGACGCCGCTCACCAGCAAATCAAGTTTGGCAACGGTTTCGACCACAACTGGTGCCTCAACACCTACAAGGACGGCAAGGGCGACGACACACAGGTTGCAGCCTCGATTTACAGCCCCGTCACCGGCATTAAGTTGGAAGTTTACACCAACGAGCCTGGTATTCAGGTATATTCTGGCAACTTCCTCGACGGCACCGCAGTCGGCAAGAAGGGCATCGCCTACAAGCAGCACGCCGGCATCTGCCTCGAAACGCAGAAGTATCCCAACTCGCCTAATGTAAAGACTTGGCCCTCGCCATACCTCAACCCGGGCGAAACATACCACAGCGTTTGTAAATTCGCTTTTTCTGTAAAATAATCTCAAACAATGCATAATGCATAATTCATAATGCATAATTAGGGCATCCGCCTGAAACATTAAAGGTTCTGCCGGACGGCAATTATGAATTATGCATTATGAATTATGCATTAAAAAAACACATCAAAAAATGGAAAATCAAAGCAGCAGTATTTGGGAAGCACTGTCCAACAATGGCTTTACGGGCTGGGACTATGGCGTGTTTATCCTTTACATCGTAATCCTTGTGGGAATGGGCATATTCCTTTCGAGGAGCAAGAAGGGCGAGGAGAAGACCTCCAAGGATTACTTCCTCGCCGGCAACACCCTCACATGGTGGGCTGTGGGCGCATCGCTCATCGCCGCAAACATCTCCGCCGAACAGTTTATCGGTATGTCTGGCTCGGCTTTTGCGTCGGGCATCGCTCAGGCTGCATACGAATTGATGGCAGCCGCAACCCTCATCGTAGTCGGCAAATTCCTGTTGCCGTTGATGATTGAGAAAAAAATCTTCACAATCCCGCAGTTTCTCCGCGAGCGTTATAATAGCGGCGTGGGTCTTGCGTTCTCTATCCTCTGGCTTTTCCTCTACGTGTTTGTAAACTTGACATCAGTGGCATGGCTCGGCGCGTTGGCTATCCAACAGATTTTGGGTCTCCCCACCGACCACATCATCCACGTTTTTGGTATGGATGTTGACCAAGTAAGGCTCGTAATCATCCTCTCGCTCTTCCTCATCGCTGGTATCTACTCAATCTACGGCGGTCTTGCTTCCGTGGCTTGGACAGACGTTATGCAGGTAACGTTCCTCGTTGGCGGCGGTTTGATTACCGCTTACTTCGCATTGGACGTTATCGGTCAGGAAGTTTGGGGCTGCGGCGCAATGGAAGCTCTCGGCAATATATTTGACTGGTGCACTAACCAACCCGGCGACAAGCACTTCAACCTAATTGTTACGCGTAACGAAGATCTCTATCCTGTTATCAATGGTATTCCTGAGGCAATGATTAATAGCGTTGCAGATTCTACTGTAAATGTAACTAATGTTGCAAATGGAGTATCATTAGATGTTGCTACCAAAACAATCAATGGAGATATTGCTGTTAATAACACTGTTGCTGTTAAGGAAGACCCGTTCTTCACAAACCCTGGCCTCGTGCTCGTATTTGGTGCTTTGTGGCTCACAAACCTCGGCTACTGGGGCTTCAACCAATACATCATCCAGAAAGGTCTCGCCGCCAAATCTTTGGCAGAGGCTAAGAAAGGTATGGTATTCGCAGCCGTATTGAAGATTTTGATTCCGTTCATTGTCTGCATCCCTGGCGTTTGCGCATTCTATATTTATAATGCAAAGACCGGCGATGGTCAGTCAGTGCTTGAAATGCTCAAAGCAAAAAATCTGATAGCAGCAGACAGCGCAATCGGACGTTCCGACGATGCTTATCCATATTTGATTAGGAACTTCACGCCTATGGTCATCAAGGGTCTTTCGTTTGCGGCATTGGCGGCAGCGGTGATTTCGTCGTTGGCTTCCATGTTCAACTCTACCTCAACGCTCTTCACGATGGATATTTACAAACAATTCATCAACAAGAACGCATCAGAGTCGAAACTCGTTAACGTTGGTCGTTTGACTTCCGTAAGCGCACTCATCATCGCCCTCATCGCCGTATATCCTTTGATGGGCGGCATCGACCAGGCGTTCCAATTCATCCAAGAGTACTCCGCGTTTGTATATCCGGGCGTGGTGGTAATCTTCGGCCTCGGCCTCCTCTGGAAACGTGCAAGCGGCACGGCTGCCATTGTGGCTGCAATCGGCACATTCGCATTCT
>DGIK01000146.1:0-7573 GCA_002393195.1 Bacteroidales bacterium UBA3824
CAAAAAAATTTTACGCTCAGAGTATTTTTTGAGTAAAAAGATTTTACGCTCAGA
The DNA here is from genome assembly GCA_002393195.1 of Bacteroidales bacterium UBA3824. GTDB lineage: Bacteria > Bacteroidota > Bacteroidia > Bacteroidales > UBA3824 > UBA3824. Next base: position 55 of record DGIK01000146.1, read on the forward strand.
GATTTTTTTGAGCAAAAAGATTTTACGCTCAGAGAATTTTCCACGTTGTCTCGGTAACGGTTTCTTCATTTTTCATTGCCTTGGCGTAATCCAAAAAACTGTTGGCTTCGTGGTTGACTGTCATTCCGTAAATATTCATTGTGCCGCCAACGCCGTTTAAGTTTTTTGGGGTGAGATTGGCGGTTTCTTTTGGAACAATAAAACCGCCGCGTTGCAAATTCAAAATGTGCATATACGTAATAACTTGATACAAATCGTCGCCTTGAACTTTTGACCAATCAGTATAACCTTTGTATTTGGCATCAAGCACAATTTCATTGTTATAAAAATCGGGATAGCAATACCCTGAATTATCTGTAAATAAATGCTTTCTACCCTTGCCGGTTCTGTTTTGTGGATGCATAAAGTCTTTCAAAAACGTCGCCAAATACTCCTCCCAAAGCCACGCGCCGTCGAAAAGGATTCCGTAAACCTTGTCTTTTTCGTTGCCAAATTTGATGGATTCGTGACGGAGGATTTTTATGCACAGACTTTGCAACATCGTGTAAGCTGAAAAATACGGATGGCGGACGGGGCGGTGGTTTTGACCAATGATTTTGTCGCGAAGTGTTGGCTTGTAAGTGGGCGTGGCAGCCACAATTTGCGAAACACATTGCCGAGTTTCCAAATCGTTGTTGAGGACAACACTGCCCGACGATTTGGTCTTGATAAATTCGATGGTGTGGCGGATGAGTTGTGTGATTTCGTTGTCGTAACTATGCGTGCGGGTGTTGTAGGCAACCGTTCCCCTGAACGGAATATTTTGACGGATATGGCGGCTAACATCAATCACGCCACGGATATTGGCGTCGTTATGCTCAAAAGTGCGATACTTTTTGAACAGTCCTTGCGCCAACGCCTTTTTCAAATAATACGGAAAAAGATATAGCAAAAAGTCGAAAATCTGTTCTTGATTTGACGTGTGCTTAATGTCGAACAGATTGATAGAGAACACTTTTTGCAACATATAATGCAAAAAATAATCCCTGCCGTCGTCTTGCGCAAACCTCGATTTTATATCCAACTGCGTATCGCCCAGCCCCACAAAGCCCATAATGTTGCCGGTGGAGATTTGGTCGCCTTGCAACGAAATTATGTTGCTTTCGCTAATCTTGTCGCCGTATTGGTGCAAATCTCGCGGAAAAACGAGCAAGTTAGGGTTGTCGTCGAGTTTCAAATCCTTGATTTTTACGTCGGCGATTTTGGCGAGGTTCTGCAAGTCAAATGCGGAATCAATGTGCTTGTTGTGGTTGTCCGTTGTTATGATCTGACTCATCGTTGTAGGCTGTTTTGAGTTTTTCTATCTCTTTGTCAACATCTTGTGTACCACGCAAATATTCGCGCAAAAGTCCTTCGAGATGATATTCCCAAAGTTTGTCGAAATCGCCGTTGTAGTCGTTGAGTTTCAAGAAATAACTTGCGCCAATGTGGTAAGCCGACGAAAGTCCGTCAACCTTTTCGATGGCGGAGTTGAGTTTTTTCATTCTGTTGATAGCCTCGACTTTTTGAGTAAGATTTTCCAACATTCCGACATTTTCATCAGCCTTGATTTCCTTAAAAGCAAACCTGCGGCGGAACGCAAAATCCATACTCTCCACGCTTCGGTCGATGTCGTTCATTGTGCCGATGATATAGACGTTTTCGGGGACGAAGAACCCTTTTTTGAAAATGTCGCCATCTTCCACAATGTTTTGATACTGAGTTTGTACGCGCCCCTTTTCGCCACGATACCCCGGGTCGATGGAGAAAAACAATTCTCCAAAGATTTTTGAGATTTCACCACGGTTGATTTCGTCGATGATGAAGACGTAATCTCTTGGTTTAATTTTAGTTACATTATGAAGATTGTGTTTGTTTTTTAGATAATCTATAACACCATTATAGTAACCGAGCCAATATTTATAGAATGGGTTGCCTTCAAATTCAGTCTTGACACCTTTACGTGTTAGAGAACCGCCAACTTTCTTTTCTGTACCTGTATAAAAAGTTAGATTTTTTCTTTGATTGACTGATACATAGAAAACAGCATTCGACGGAGTTTTTAGTTCCATTAAATTGCCATTTTCAACAACTTCATTCAGAAATGATGACCACGCATCATCAAAGTTGTTTGTATCGAATTTTTCCAATGCTTTTGCGCAAAACTCTTTGAACACACCGTCTTTGCGTTCAAATCCGACATTGCCGTTGTCGTCTTGAATTGGTCGTAATCCTTCCACAAAATCGGTGTAGTCGTATGACGGATGGAATTGTACGAAGCCAACTTCTGCGCCCATTGCCTCTGCAATTTGTCTTGCAAGATAGGTTTTTCCTGTGCCGGGTGCGCCGGTTAGGATGAGGTTGTGGGTGGAGCGGAGTAGGTTGATGTAGGGTTGATACATTTCAATCGCTTTATTTACAAAAACAGTATTAGATTTATACTCTGAAATAATTCTTTGGATTCTCTCTATAACACTTTTATTCTGAATTTTACTAATACCTTGACTAACGTGATAGTTAAATCGCTCGTTTATAGGCAATTCAATAAATTTACAATTAGCCACATAAACCCAACTATTATATCCAATCTCATACTTATGAAATAACGATTCCAAATGTGGTAAATTCGTAACTGGTTGCCATTGATTTATAATAATAGCAATTGCTTTTACGTTGTAACCAAATGAAATCGCTACGGCATCACCCACTTGCACATCACACTCTTTACAAATAACAATGGATTCGGCTTTGAGGAGGTCATAAAAGACAAATCTTCCTTTACCCCAATAATCACATCCTAATTTCCAATAGTCCATATTTCAAAGTCATTTACACTTTCAACAAATCTTTTACCGAAAAAAATTACTAATAGCCTCGAATGAAAAATATTGGTCATCCATTATCATCCATTCTTCACGCTGTTTTCGGCTGTGGTTTTTGAACGCCGCCATCGCTCCGCGTTTGACGTTGAAATCAAGTTTCTTTATTCCTAAATTGGTGTCTTTGAATTTGCACATAAGCGAATTTAGCGTTCTTTTGTTTCCGCAAATATAACAAGTATTTTTGTATTCGCAAAAAACTTTTTACACCGCCTCTCCATACTCATAAATCGTATCGCTTGGCAAATCAACATATACGTCGGTGCGGGTTATCCGAATTGCAGTTCATTGATAATATCATCAACTATATACAAGTCGCTCATTTGTTGGAGACCGTATTCCGACGATGACATATATTTGTTGACTCGGGTGTGGAAATATACGTCCAACGCCCTTTCTGGTGTTATATTCAGCCGCTTGGATAGTAGCATAACTATATTGGTCTCCTTGCGCCATAAAACAGAATCTCTCATTGTCTTGTGAGTTTTATACAGTTGTTGAATATCAAATAGTTGTCAATGATGGTCTGATTAGAAATACAAACTTGGTGGTTGGGTTTGTGAAACTTCAACTGTCCAAGTGCCTGACTCGCGGTAATCACTCCATTTTTATAGTCTTCAACGGTGTCTATCACTTTGTCGTTTGCCACACCTCCCATAATCATATCGTATTGTCGCCAAACATCTTCGCCATCACGGCAAGCAACCACAAATTCAAGCCATTCTATATTGTACTCGTCAAAATTCAACACTTTACACTCAGACATAACTTTGTCAATGTCCATTGTGTAAATATTTAAACACGGGGTTTTGTTAGCGAGATGTCTTGACGCTACGAACCTTGCCCATTTTTCGGCTTGTTCTCTAATTGGCGTAATATAGAAACCCTGACCGAAGTCAAGATTTTTTCTGCCAACAGAGACAAGTGGGCAGTCCACTTTGCTAATTGAACCGTGATAAAATGACTTCATATCGCGCCCTCCGTTTCGTAATTGTGCAATGTTTCGATAATGTCATCGGCAACGAAATCAAGACTTTGCGTATGCAAAACGTCATACATTCCAATAAGGCGGTCGTGTACGAGGTTTTGTTTGTTGAGCCTGTCGTATAGTTCCGCTTTTGGAACATTAATCTTGCGCGAGGCCTTTTCTATTGCCATTATTGCAAGATGTATTTTGTCGTATTCGTGGTCGTTCATAATTCTTTTTTATGTAATTATTTCCGCAAATATAACAAGTATTTTTGTATTCACAAAAACTTTTTACACAGCCACGCCTGTGTGCATAAATTATTCTTCTTCCCCTTGCGGCAAGATATAATCAGTTGCCTTTGCGGGTGAAATTACTGAATGTCCGAGTTGGCTTTCCAGTTGGTTTTTGGCGGCTTTGGCAACGCTGCCGCCGGCTTTGGCGATGTGTTTTTGTTGGTCGAAACCTTGCGGATTCTTCTCCTTTGAAAGTTCGGTGGCAGAGGCTTCCGCCAAAATGTTGAGTGCGATTTCCACATTGGTCATATTGTCGCGGAGATTTTCCTTTTTCAGACCCTTGAAATTCTTGTACTGTTTGGTTGTGAAACCGCTCCATTCTTTCGTTATAATGTCGGTGAGAGAAGCGTATTCCAAACCCTCGTGGACGCCTGTACGTTTCCATTCGTCGGTGAGTTCCTTGCGGACTTCGATGGACTTTATGCGTTGGTTGATCCAAGCGTCGGAATATCCAAGGCGTTTGTAGTCGGCAACTGCCTGTTGAATGTCAAGTTCGGGGTCTTGCATTTGGTCGATGCGGAGACTTGCCACCTGCGCCATCCACTGTTTGAAAGGCTCGGCTTTGGGTGACGGAATAGACTGAATGATGCGGAAAATCGTTTTTGTGTCCCCAACCAATGTTTTGCGTTTTTTACCCGATGCTGTCGGCATTTCTACATGGGGACAATTTGTCCCCACGAACGCAGCAAGTTCAGGTTCGCGTTTACGCATCTTTTTGAAGTAGTCGGTAGGATTTGCGCTGTCTGTGAGCACTTCTACTACATCCAACACCGAAAAATACCACTTTTCTTCCTTGTCGTCCCACACGGTGCGGACTTTTTTCTCCTCAAATATCTGTAATGATGATTGTTTGGTCATAGTTATAACAGGTTTATTGTTTTCGCAAATATAGCATTAGTTTTTGATATTTGAAAATCTTTTTTGTGCCGCTCGGCAAATTTCGTTACATTTGCACATTATGACGCGGCATTTTTGGAACATATACACCAACAAGAAGACTACCGAGGCGTTGCACAAAATCGATGAAATTGTGCAATGCTATGGGTATATTGTTGATTATAAAATCTTTGCCGACGACTATCGGATTTTGCAAATCGAGGTCGAAAGTCAAAAAGTGGAGCCATTTTTCCAATCATTGTCGGACAGTTTCAGCGTTGAAAAGTACAACTCCATCCACTTAAACAAGGCGGAGGACGATGAGGTGTTTGTCAATGTGAAGTTTTTTTGAGCCATACAATTTTTTTCCTATATTTGCAATGTCAAAATCGATTACTATTATGAAAAGACTTTTTACAACAATTCTATTGTGCGCGATGGCGTGGATGGCTGTGGCGCAGGGATTTAAGAATCCTGTTTTGCCGGGCTTTCACGCCGATCCGAGCGTGTGCCGTGCGGGCGACGATTTCTATTTGGTTAACAGCACGTTCCAATATTTTCCGGGTGTGCCGGTGTTTCATAGCAAAGACCTCATTCATTGGGAGCAAGTGGGCAACTGTCTTACGCGAAAGTCGCAAATCGACCTCACAGGTATCTACAATCAAGACAATGCTCAACGCGGTTGGACAAATGCGGGCGTATATGCCACCACAATCCGACATCACAACGGACGGTTTTATATGGTGACAACGGTTTTCCCGTCGCGCAGGCATTTTTATGTCTATACCGACAATCCCGCCGGCGAGTGGTCAGAACCTATCGTAATTGACTTTGCCATTGGTAGTTGCGACCCGACATTGTATTTTGAGGACGACAAATGCTATTTTCTTTGGAAGGAGGGCGACATCAAGATTTGCGAAATCGACGTGGCCACCGGCAAGAAAATCGGTGAAATTCATCATCTTGGTGTTGGTCTTGGCGGACGTTATCCCGAAGGTCCTCACATCTACAAAAAAGACGGTTGGTACTATATGATGTTGGCTGAGGGCGGCACCGAACAGGGACACCACGTGAATATCCTCCGCAGCCGCTCGCTTTTTGGTCCTTACGAAAACAACAGGGCAAACCCGATTCTCACGCATTTTAGTATGGAGATGCAGAATAGTGATATTCAGGGACTTGGACACGCTGATTTGGTGCAAGCACCCGATTCGTCGTGGTGGATGATTTGCCTTGGATACCGCACAAGTGGATACCTTTTGCACGTGATGGGTCGCGAAACTTTCCTTGCGCCCGTGCGTTGGGACAAGAATGCTTGGCCTGTGGTAAATGGCAACGGCACTTTGCAAACCGATATGCAGTGCGCCACGTTGCCGCAAGTGCCTTTTGCGCCCGAACCTTTGCGTGAGGATTTCAATTACATTAAGCGCAACGCCCCCGCCGATAGTTATTCCTCGTTGGGACTTCCGATGGGTTGGCACAGCATTGGCAACCCCGACCTTTCGCGCTATTCGCTTACCGAGCGCAACGGTTGGTTGAGGCTCAAACCCGCCGCCGGAATCACTCTCGACCACGCCACGTCGCCAACTTTTGTGGCAAGGCGTCAGACCGAACGCAATTTTTCGGCAACGGTTTTGGTTGATTGTTCGCACCTCACCGACGGTATGCAGACGGGTCTCACCGCCTACGCCGCGCCGCTCAACCATTACGACGTTTTGGTAGAAAAACGTGGCGGCAAGTTTTATGCCCGCTCCAACATCCGCATTGGCGAAATGGCACATTCGTTCAAGGAAATTCAGTTGAAATCCACCACGGCTTACCTCCGCATCACATCCGACAAGGAGTTTTATTACCTTGAAATATCCGACGACGGCAAAAAATTCCAATCCCTCGGCCGTATGGATTTCCGTTACCTCACCACCGAAGTCATCGGCGGCTTCACCGGCGTAATGTTAGGCGTTTTCGCCCAAGGCGGCAAAGGGTATGCGGATATTGATTGGATGGAGTATGAGGGGGAGTGAAAAAATTGCACAATATCGACTTTTGTCGCCTTCTTTTTGTATCATATCCTGAGATTTCCTATCTTTGCATATCCAAATTCAATTACCATTATGAAAAGACTTCTACTGATTCTCGCTGCGTTGATGGGCTTTGATGCCGGAGCGCAGAATGTTCCTGATTGGGAAAATCCTGATATATTGGGCGTTAACAAACTGCCTTACCACGCCACGCTTCAACTGCCTTCCAAAATGAAGGAGTGCCAAGAAATTGTGTCGCTCGATGGCAAGTGGCTGTTTCATTGGAGCAAAAACCCCGACGAGCGTCCGGCGGATTTCTATAAAGAGGACTACGACGTGAGCCGTTGGGACAAAATCAACGTCCCGGGCAATTGGCAGACGCATGGCTACGGCGTGCCGATTTACATCAACATCAACTATCCGTTTTTCAGAAATCGACCGAGCGTTACCACCGAGCCGCAGGAC
>DGIK01000146.1:7621-8329 GCA_002393195.1 Bacteroidales bacterium UBA3824
CCACCGAGCCGCAGGACAAGTCTTGGACGGCATACATAAACCGCAATCCCGTAGGCTCTTACGTTACTTTTGTGGACGTTACGCCCGAAATGTTGGGCAAAAATCTCATACTTCATTTTGGCGGCGTTCATTCCGCTATGTATCTGTGGATCAACGGCAAAAAGGTTGGTTACAGTCAAAACTCAATGTCGCCTGCCGAATTTGACGTCACAAAATATCTCCGCGAGGGCAAAAACAGAATTGCTGTGGAGGTATATCGTTGGTGCGATGGCAGTTACCTCGAAGACCAAGATATGTGGCGGTTGAGCGGCATATTCAGGAGCGTGGAACTTTGGGTGCGCCCGACGGTGCATATTGCTGATTATAAGGTGATTCCGACGTTAAACAACGACTATTCCGCTGCCGACATCAACGCCGAAATCCTCGTTTGCAACACCGGCTCTCAAACCGTGAAGAATCAAAAGGTGGTTTTCAGTATCAACAATCGTGATTATCAGTATGTTATAAAGAAAATCGCACCCAATGACACTGTTAAAGTTTCGCTCAAAGCCAACATCCAAAATCCGAAAATTTGGTCGGCAGAAAAGCCAAATCTCTATCCCTTCCACATCGAACTTTTTAACGGCAAGCAACGCACCGAACATTTTGATTATCAGACTGGTATCAAGAAAGTGGAGATTATTGGCGAGGTGTTCAAAATCAACGGCA
>DGIK01000045.1 GCA_002393195.1 Bacteroidales bacterium UBA3824
CTGCGGACGCAATCAAATGCCCTCTGTCATAACCGTTTTGATAATGGTCGGCGTAGGTTGTGCGGTATTTTTGAGGGATTTGCTCGTCTTCATGCCATGCGTCGTCTCCACTGCGCCGAACATTGCGGACGGCATTTCCGGCATACATCTGCATCGCCGACCATCGTTGAGCGCGTTTTTCGCAGTCCCACTCAATGAAATAATTTGTACCATAAACGTCATCGCACTTGCTGATAATCAGATTGTTGCGCGTATCCTCCGACGGTTCGGGACATTCGATGCGCTGCGTGAGGTCGAGCCCTTCACTTTTAGACTGAGGCCACGGCACAATGTCCTCCACGGCAGGTTTCGCCGTGTCCTCCAACACGATTTCCTCATACTGCACAAAAGCGTCATTCGGCTTCAGGCACGCGCACGACCCCGCCAAAAACATGAACAATATATAAAAGTGTGTGATTTTCATTTTGAGTACGTTTTTCGCGGCGAAGATACGAAAATCGTTATTAATTGCATAAAAAAATTAGCAAAATTTCGCTGATTCCACCTTCACCGTCAACCTTTCGCCACTTACCGGGTGCGTGAAACAAATGCTTTCGGCGTGGAGATATAGCCGTGGGGCGGGGGAGTGGCCGTAGAGGCGGTCGCCCTTGATTGGTGCGTTAAGTCCTTCATTATGAGCGCAATGCACACGTAATTGATGTGTGCGCCCAGTGTGCGGAAAGAGGCGGAGTTTGGTTTCATTGCCAAAAATGCTTATAACTTCATAATCTGTGACAGCCTCTTTACCATTTTGAAAATCAACAATTTGGCGCGGATGGTCGTTTGGGTCGGGCATCAAGGGCAGGGAAATTGTGCCGCTTTTTTGGGTGATGACGCCGCAAACTATCGCCACGTATGTTTTCTGGATTTCACGCTCCTCAAATTGTCGGCGCAATTCATTGAAAACCACTTTGTTGCGTGCGAACATCAACAATCCCGACGTATCCATATCGAGCCGATGGCAGAAATACGATTCGCCAAACCTTTGTCTTACAATGTCTTCCGCCGCCGGACGGTCAGATTTGCCGTGGACGCTGAGCATACCCGCTGGTTTGTTGATTATGATGATGCTATCGTCAACGTAAACATATTCAAGTGGTTGATTGTCAATCGTTTCGTTAGTAATGGAGAACGGATTTGGCGGATAGTTCAAGCCGCGCAACATAAAATCGAGAATCGGCTTGCATTTGCTGTCGCAGGCGGGATAATGATGGAGATGATGGCGGATTTCTTGTTTTGGCGATTCGCCCCACCAAAATTCTGCAATTGAAATTGGTTTAAGGTGATGATTATAAGCATATTGCAACAATTTCGGCGCACAACATTCGCCGCTGCCGGAGGGTGGAAGTTTGCCGCAATAATCACGGAAAATGTCAAGCAAATTTTTCTTTTCACCGAGATAGTTGGAGAACACAAAATTGGAAAATAACCAATTTTGCAAATCTTCCGAATCTTGTTTGCGCTGACGTTTCAATGATTCCAATCGAGAATCGTGCAGCGTGATACGCGCCTTAATTTCAGCGAGTTGCGCTTCGGCGGCGCGGCACATTCGTTTGTATTCCGCCTTTTGAAATTGGGATTCTTTTATCAAAATTTCGTCTTCGTCTTTGCTAAAATCGGCGGCGGCGCGGCGGGCGGCACGGCGTTGTTTTTCGGATTTCATAAACTCGCGGTAACTCGCAAGTGCCTGTTCGTTGAATATTTTTTCTCTGATAAACAAATCCTTGTCGTCCAAATAGTTACAATCATTTTCGAGAGCATCAATTTCAATATTCATCGCTGAAATTTGCCGCTCGTGAATCTTGAAATATCCGTTTTCGTCAAGGTAATCGAACACCGCCGGCACAAAATAATCCGTCTCAAAACCGCCGTTCAATTGCCCTGAAAACGCGAACAGAGCCGATTGTTTGCCGTCGATGTCCTCCACAATAAGGACGCCGAGCATCTTGCCTTTGTCGAGTTCGGCGCGAAGTTCGGGCGGCTCGTCATTGATAATGTGCGCCTTCAAATCCTCAAATGCCTTGATACACAGCGCGTCCGGCTCATAAAAAAACGGATTGTTCATCGGTTGTGTTTTTCAAAAATCACTTCTCTTGTTCGCGGTGCGAAAGATTTACAATGACTTGCGGATAGTTTTCTCTCAAAAATTCCGCCATTCTTTCGGCGCAAAATACGCTGCGATGCTGTCCGCCGGTGCAACCGAACAAGACTGAAAGGTTTTTAAAGCCGCGTTTCAGGTATTTTTTCACTGAAATTTCCACAATGCGTTGCGTAAGTTGTACAAATTCAGCCATTTCGGGTTCTTTGGCGAAAAAGTCAATGACTTCCGCGTCCTTGCCGGTTACGTTTGCATATTTTGCGTAACGACCGGGATTGTGGATTGCGCGGCAGTCGAAAACAAAACCGCCGCCGTTGCCGGTCGGGTCGTATGGAATGCCTTTGCGGTATGAAAAACTCATCACATTGACCGTCAGGGCGTTTTTTGCTGCGCTAAAATTCAATAATTCTTCATTTTGCGACAGTCCGCGCAGATAACTCTCCAAGTATGGAACTTTTATTGGAAATGGATGATTGTCAAGCAAATAGCCAAGATTGCGCATTGCGGGCGGGATGCTGTTGAGGAAATGAGG
>DGIK01000160.1 GCA_002393195.1 Bacteroidales bacterium UBA3824
CCCTTGATGCCGATGATGGTATCGCCAATGTGCATATCGCGACCGATGGCGTATGCGCCGGCGAGTTTCTCAACTTCGCGGATGGCGTCAACCTTGTTGTCAAACTTTTTGCCGTTGACGCTTGCCAATTCGCCCTTCTCAAATTCGAGAGTGATTACAGATTCTTCCTCTTTGGTGCAGTGGGTCGGGTAAGCCTCCTCGGGAAGCGGCTGAGCCGAATTGAGGGTTTCACGACCGCCGATTGACGTACCCCAAAGACCCTTGTTGATAGAGTATTTAGCCTTGTCGAAATTCATCTTGATGCCCTTCTCTTTGAGGAAAGCGATTTCGTCAACGCGCTGAATGTTGGTTTCGCGCACCAAAGCCTGAACCTTGATTTCGGGGCAGAGAATGTCGAAAACCATCTCAAAACGCACTTGGTCGTTGCCTGCGCCGGTGCAGCCGTGGGCTATCTTGTCATAGCCGTTGGCCTTGGCATAGTTGGCAACCGTAATTGCCTGAATGATGCGCTCGCTCGATACCGACATCGGGTAAGTATTGTTTTTGAGCATATTGCCAAAAATCATATACTTGACAGTCTTGTCGTAGTATTCCTTGGAAACGTCGATGCACTCAAACCTCTTTGCGCCGCCTTGGAATGCGCGGTCTTTTGCGGAGGCGATTTCCTCGTCGGAGAATGCGCCCGAATTGATCATCAGGGCCGTAACGTCCTCGCCCTTAGAGGAAAGCAACGTTGTAACCCACGTGGTGTCGAGCCCGCCGCTGTATGCTACTAATGTCTTCATTTATATTTTTGATTTACGATTATTTGATTTACAATTACTTCTGATACTGCCAGCCCGACACATAGTATTTGCCATCCTTGAATGTCAAAGTCGCCTTGATGTTGCTAATCACCTCGGGACGCTCCTCCTCCTCATAGAGTTCGTTCCATTTTGCACGGTTGAGAAGATTGTCGAGTTCGTCGTCGGGACCACCGTAAAGTGTAACGGCGTATTCGGCAGTTGCGCCTTTTTTGGCAATCAACTTGTCAACAATTGCAAATGTAATTCCCTCGCCGTCGCCGCACGGGAATAGGTACTCGCCGTTTTCATACTTGATGTAGCCTTCCTCCACCGACTGGTGCTTGGTGGGCTTTTGACCGAAGAATTTCAGGCACACCTTGTCAACCTCCTTGTCGGAAAGATGAGCGTATTCACCTTTATCATCCATTTTGAAGGACTCAAATGCATTTATCCACGAATAAAGCACGGCAAAGTCAATCATAATTGTGTCGTGGAGTTTTCCAGCCTCGAATGAGTTGAGGTGCGCACTCGCAACGTCGGAGAAATACTTGTTGAGCTCCTTGATGTCGATGTCAGGAAATTCTACGGCCTTGGTATCGGCAGACTTTGCCTGTTCCTTAGCCTGCGGCTCGCCCTGAGCATTGCCGTTGTTCTGATTGGCGGTCTGATTGGAGCAAGCTGTCATAATGCCCAACACCGACACCGCCAAAATTTTGGTAATTGTTTTCACGATATAGTTTTTTAGTTTTCATCAAATTCTACGAAAACGTTCTTCTCGGCGAACTTTGCCTTTTCATAGAGTTTGTTCCAGTCTTTGGGACCGGTCTCGATTTCCCACTCGGGGTCGTAGAGCATACCGGTGCAAAGGCAGTTTTTGCGGTTTTTGGCTGTGAGAGTCGGGAAATTGACGCAACTCTGGCAACCCTTCCAAAACTCGTCGTCGTCGGTAAGCTCGCTGAACGGAACGGGGCTGTAACCGAGTTCGTGGTTGATTTTCATCACTTGAAGACCGGTGGTAAGACCAAAAATCTTTGCGCCCGGGAACTTCTTGCGGCTCAGACGGAACGCAGTGAACTTTATGGCCTTAGCCACGCCCCTGCCTCTGAACGAGGGACTTACAATCAAGCCCGAATTGGCGACAAACTTCTCGTGTCCCCAACTCTCGATGTAGCAGAAGCCAACCCATTGTCCGCCTTCGGTGAGGGCTATTACACCTTTGCCCTCCTTCATCTTGCCCGAAACGTATTCGGGGGTGCGTTTTGCGATGCCTGTGCCGCGCGCCTTCGCGCTCGACGCCATCTCGTCAACAATCTCCTGAGAGTACTTGCTGTCGTCTTCTTTCGCGACCCTTACGATTATGTTCTCCATAACTCTTTGATATATTGCTTTTTAGTCTTTTATAGTTTTTTGTTGAAATTTAATGCAAAGTAACTCTAATATTATAATATACACAAACTTTTGGGCATAAATTTTTGTAAAATTTTTCTTTTTGTTGAAAGTCAGGAATTTATAATGCAATTTTGTTCGATAATTATGCAATAATTAAAACCCAAAATGAAAAAAAATGCAATTCCAAATGCTCCAATAAAACGAAGCAGTGTTTTTTATACAATTAAGAAATGCGACACCTGCGAAAAAAAATGTTGCAATTTTTTTTAGATTAATTGGGAAAATCATTATATTTGCCGATTGTAATTGTATAGCTATGACTACACCAAACGAAAAATCCAACAAGAACATTGCGGCGTTAGTGATGCTTACCATCCTGATGTTTTTGTGGGGCCTCGCCAACAATATGACCGGCACGATGCTCCAGAATTTCAGGCATATCATCAATATGAGCGACATCCAGGAGAGCATCATCAAATCGGCGTTCCACGCGGCATACCTATTTGCCGCGCTGCCAGCCGTCATATACCTTTACAAAAAGCACTCTTACCGAGCCACCATACTCCTCGGGCTGATGTTGTTTGCCATGGGAGCGATGTTTTTCTTCCCTGCCGCGAGCATGGAAAGTTATCTGGTGTACCTAATTGCAATATACGTGATGGCTACGGGATGCACCGTGCTCGAAACCGTAGCCAATACCTACATCGTGGCAAGCGCACCCACACACGACAGAGGCGTATTCAGGCTCAATCTGGCTCAGTCGTTCAATCCGTTGGGCTCGATGCTCGGCATTTTGCTCTGCCAATACATTATGTCCGACAATGCCATATACAGCGCAAACGTGGGCGACAACCCAGAAATCATACGCGAGGAGCTCGATTCTATCACAATACTCTACGCCAGTCTTGGCGAATTTCTGCTGGTGCTGCTGGTGTTGGTGCTGTTTGTGAGCATACCAACCATCAACGATGTGATGATTGGCCACAAATTCAAGGATATTCGCAACTCACTACGCAGACTATTTCATATACACGATTTCAGGCGCGGCGTGCTCACTATATTTATATATGTGGGCGCACAGATAGGCGTATGGAGGTTTACAATACCCGCCATCATCGAGCAGGGCAACAATTACGACCCCGCATTCATATACTCCTGCGCCATGGTGGGATTCGCGGCGTCGAGGTTCTTATTCACCTGGATGATGAAACATTTCAACTACCGCAAAATCCTCCTCTGGACTTCGATAATTGCAGCCTTGATGAACCTTGCGGTGCTTCTTGGCGACGGCCCGGTAGTAGTGGCGTCCATCATCGGAATCTCCTGCTGCATGGCGCCAATGTTTCCAACAATATTCGGCATGGCATTGGAAAATACGGGACGCGACATGCAGACCGGCGGTGCCATTCTGGTGATGATGGTGGTGGGCGGCTCGGTGCTATTTGCCATCCAAAACATACTTGCCGCCAGACTGAGCGCACAGATGTCGTACATCCTGCCTGAAGTGTGCTTCCTTGGAATAGTGGCATACGCTACATTTGCCCTGTTGCTCTCCGACAAAAAGAACTCCGCCTGAATTATAAGTAGTTGCTTATAAAAAATACTAAAAAATGAAAAACAAAATAGGAAAACTTATATTACTATTGTTGGCGATGATAACAGCCGCCACAGCAAGCGCGCAACAATTGCAAGACGTGGTGTACCTCACCAACGGAAGCGTGATACGCGGCACTCTCATCGAGCAAGTCCCAAAAGTGAAAATACGCACCTACGACGGCAGCCTGTGGATATTTGACCAAAAGGAAATCGACAAAATAACATCCGAACCCGCCGTAAATACCAACAACAATGTGCAGCATTATGATGATCCCGTCACAGAATGGACATCGCGCCCATCAAAGCCCAGAAACAATTACCACAACCTCACCTCTGGTTTCAGGATATTCGCCGACCTCTCCATAATGTCGCAGACCAGCTATTACACGTGCAGCGCGATAAGCTACTCAGGCTCTTTTGGTCATCAATTCTGCCCAAAAATTTACGCAGGCGCAGGCATAGCGGCGCAGGTGTATTTCGACTATTGGTATTACGCCGACCGCACCAACGAAGAACCCGAATTGTATGCGCAGATGCCCATCTTTGCCGAAGCAAGGTACGACGCTATGGCTTCCAAATGTTCGCCATTCGTCTCATTGAGAGCCGGATACGCCTTTGCCATCGACGAATACAATGACTATTCTGGCGTCTATATAAATCCGAGCGTTGGCGTCCGTTACAAGTCGCTCAACTTCTCCGTAGGACTCGACCTCGTAAAACTCGCCGACCCGTGGTACTTCGACGAACTGCTCATCAACTTAGAGCACAGGTACACCACGGTCAATTGGCAGAGCAGCGTTATGTTCAAGATAGCATGCGAATGGGGCGGCAGGAGGTCAACACCGTTTTAGAAAAAATATTTTTTGGAAAGATGCTCACATTTATAATATGCGTAACGGCAGTGGTATTGACATTTGTAATAATTAGAAAACTAAGGATATACCGCCGCCACAAGATGCGCCACAGACGCCTTGCCGCACAGCATGCACACGAAAAACCAATTTAACGATTTTTTCACAAAAAAGTTAAGTGTTTTTTTGCATTTTAAGCATTTTTAAAGTAAATTTGCACGCTGTATAAAGGTATTACACGTTTGGCCAAAACAATGAAAAAACTAATTCCTGCAATAATCACGCTATGTGCATCAATGCTTGCCGGCTGCCAGATAGACGACGAGATGCACACAATTTATGACGTCTATTACAAGACCGCATTTACCACCGACAGCACCAACGCCGTGCTCAGTAGCGCAGCCAAGGCAGACAGCCTCGACAAAAGGTGGGACGAATGGATAACAGTGAAAGGCGGCTTCGAATATGTCAATTCCGACATCGTAGAATACGGACACTGCTGGGTAAAGGGCGACGGTCTGCCCGTCATCAACAAGCAAGCGACCAACTGCGTCGCCTTCTACAACACGCCCAACTCCAAGGAATCATTCTATTCGACCATCAAAGGCCTCGAATGTGAAACTCAATACTCCGTGCGCAGCTACGTGAAGACACAGGACGGACGCATCGGCTACAATCCCGAAATACTCGTTGTAACCACCGACCACCCGCACGACAAATGGTTTGAGACACAGGGCTTCCTCAATAGTTCGATTATAGCCAACCGCTCCGATTGTGTCAACATAATGACAGTAATCAACGGCGACACGCTCACATTCTTCGGCATGGGACGCTCCGGCGCTATCAATTACAACGACATGTGGTGCTACAGCTCCAAGAAGAAAACATACGAACAAATACCACCCGTCAAAAGCCACACGGGAGAGATTATGGCGTTGTGGGGCGCAGTGGGATTTGTAATCAACTACATAGAAAACGACATTGCACACCACCTCCTATACGTAGGCTGCGGCTGCTCCAAACCGTCCGGCGACCTCAAAATCACCGATTACAACAAAAAATTCTTCGTCTATGACATCGACACACGCCAATGGGCGGAGGTAAGCTACCTCGGCGACCATGACAATGTATGGCTCACCGAGCCGTTCACCGGACAGCCACGCACCGGCGGCATAGGATTCGCGATAAGGGAATGGGGATTTGTAGGACTTGGCGAGTTTCAAAACGGCAACACAAAAGCATACCACTCCGACATTTACCTATTCATGATGGCAAGGGACGAAAAGAAACAATACACCCCAACAAGCGGATATTTCAACCCGATGACAGACGATTTTGGCTTTGGCGGACGCTCCGGCGCATCGGTGGTAGTTGTAGAAGACAATGCCTACATCATGGGTGGTGTTGGCACCAAGAAAAATGACAACAAGGAGGAAACCGTATATTACGACGACTTCATCCCCTGCCGTTTCACAATGCCAATCAACAGCCGCCCCGACTCCTACACATTCACATGGCCGCAGCCCGACAAGCTCATCCGCATCAACGAAAAATTGGACGACAACCCCAATGACGACCATAAAGTGTTTAAGCCAAGGGCATACGCCTCTGCATTCTCCGTGAATGGTTCGGTATTCTTCGGCATGGGCGAAGGCGTAGATGAAAACGGCAACAACGAATATTATTCCGACATGGTAAAATTTGACCTCGACGTCAATTACAGCCCGATAATATGCGCACCCTATCAAAACGCCGACAGCCCGGCAAGCCGTGCGTCCCGCGCCATAGTAATCAACGGCGGCGACAGGACATTCGTAGTAGGCGGTCAACAAGATAGCGAAGGCAACATTACATACAACAGCACAGAATGGGTGTATCGTCCATAAAACAACAGAAAAGACATGAACAAGAGAATCATCATATTACTGCTGACGATATTGCCATGCATCGCGTCAGCGCAGAAGGGAAGGCATTTTGAGTTCGATTATTTTGTATTGGAACTCGGATTCTGCAATAGTTTCAACGGCGCGCCATCAGCACGCTGCGACCACAAGTATTACAAAGGCGGCGAAGGCCTTGTGCACCTCAATCAAGTGGAGACACTCGGATACACACCGGGATTCAACGTTGGACTTCAATTCCACCACGACTGCAAAAACGACAATGTAGGCTTCATTACCGGGCTCATGGTACATTCCTGGGGCAATTCGTACAAATACGAAACGCCACAGAAGGACATCAAACTCACCGAATGGAACAAGATGCTCTCGCTCGGCGTGCCGCTCTACATCAAGCTCAGCGACGAACTTTACAACCGTCAGGCATACTTCTATTTCGGTACACAAGTGGACTTCAATCTCAACGTTACCACCACCCAAAAGGCCAACGGCACGAAGTTGAGCACCAAAGACTACAACGACGCCCGCAGCAAAATTACTGTGCCAGTGATAGTTGGATTCAATTTTACAATCATCAATTTCAGGATAGGAATGACCCCGATGGCGATGTTTGACAAGGATTACGTCATCACACTTGGCGGAGGTCAAGAGGCTCTGCCATACAAGGACATCAACAATATGACCTTCTTCGCCAACTTTGCATTCACGATACCACTCTCGCAATGGACGGTCAAGAGGTCTTACTTCCTGAGCAGAATATTCTAAAAAAACATCCAATATGCGACGCCTTACAACAATCATACTGATAGCAACGGTATTTGCAACAGGGTGTGCCAGCGGCGGACATTCATCCCAAAACAACGCAGCAGACGGCAACACCCTATCTAATGGCAACACCCTAACATACGACACCACCGTGCAGGGCAAAAAATATTCAGTGGTGGCGCAACCATTGGACACTACCGACGGATATTCATACACAATATCCGTAAATGGACGCAAATTCATTCACCAAACAATAATCCCCGTCGTGGAAGGATTCCATCATTTTGCAACGGCAGAAGACGCTCTCAATACAGGCAAAGTGGTGGTATTCAAGATGATGAACACCTCCGATTTGCCAGCACTCACCACACAAGACCTGATAATGCTCGGCATCCTTACACAAGACGGCAACATAAAAGACAAAAAATGATAGACCCGAACCTCAAAAAAGAATTTATAACACTGCTCAAATCCACAGAGCGCGAAGGCGTGGACGACGTGATAGAAGAATTGCAGGAACTGGGCTTCTTTGACGCACCGGCATCCGCATCATTCCACCTCAATTATGACGGCGGACTCGTGGAGCACTCGCTCAACGTGTGCCGCGTAGCACTCGGCATACGCCAGCAGATGATTGCCATGAACAAAAACATGGCTGAATACCTCCCCGAAGACAGCGTGAAAATAGCCGCGCTACTCCACGACGTCTGCAAAGCCGACATCTACAAAAAAGTAACCAAGAGGAAGAAAGACAAGTTTGGAATGATACAGACCAAGCAAGGTTTCAAACTCGACTACACAAACTTTCCCCTCGGACACGGCGAAAAATCTGTAATCGTGCTGCTCCGCGCCGGACTTGCAATGAGCGACTTTGAAATAATGGCTATCCGCTGGCACATGGCGGCATGGGACTTGCCCTTCCAGAGTGCCGACATCAAGGAAAACCTCAACAAGGCACGGGACATCTGTCCGCTCTGCGCTGTGATACAGACCGCCGACACCCTCGCCTCCAACATCTTGGAACGCAAGAACATCGACGACGACGAAGACTTTTTATGGGTTGACTAATCAATAAAAATGGAAAACATCAGAAGGCAACCCGTTTTGATAATGGCAGTCAACTTTGCGTTTGCAATGTTGCTGTATATGGCAGAAAGGTGGTTTTTCTTTTGGATGAACCACTCGACATTCCAAGACGTCACATTCTCTGACATGCTGACGATATGCGGCGGCGGCATCAGGTTCGACGTAAGCGCATTGTGCTACCTCAACATATTGTGCATCGCCATGCAGACCATACCCGCCAAATTTCGCGACACGGTGGGCTATCAACGTGCTGTAAAGATTATATTTTTGATAATCAATACAATAGGCATATTCATAAACGTAGCCGATGTGGTGTATTTCGATTTTGGCGGACGGCGCACCACGGCTACATTCTTCTCCGAATTTGGCAACGAAAACAATCTCGGCAAGATACTCTTGCAATCGGTAACGCAGTATTGGCCCGTGTGGATATTTGGCGTTGCAAGCATATTCCTGCTTTGGAAATGCTATTACAACCCCATAAAACGCAATAAGCACACCGACGACTACGCACCCGCCGGAGTATATTATACTGTACATTCGTTGATTTTTGTAGTGGCAATGGTACTTACAATAGGCGGACTGCGCGGCGGATTCGGTCTCAAAATGCACCCCTTGCGCCAAGATTCGGCAGACATCTACTGCAAAAAGCCTGTGCAGGCGGCTATTGTATTGAACACGCCGTTTACAATACTCACCACAATCCACAAGACCGGCTACAAAAACCCCGAATATTACCCGTCGGAACTGTTGACCACGATTTTCAATCCAGTGCACCAGCCAGCCGACTCCGCCGAAATGCGCAAGCCCAACATCGTGGTAATACTGATGGAAAGTTTCAGCCGCGAGTACGTGGGCTATTTCAACAAGGATTTGGACAACGGCACTTTTGAGGGCTACACACCGTTTTTGGATTCGCTGCTCGGACAGAGCTACTGCTTCGCCAATTCATTTGCCAACGGCGTCCGCTCTGTGGATTGCATGCCGGGCGTTTTTGCGGGCATACCGAGGTACATAGAGCCGTATTGTTATTATTTTTACTCCAACAACACCTTACAGGGACTCCCCGAAATGCTTGGCGCGGAAGGCTATCATTGCGCGTTTTTTCACGGCGCGCCCAATACCACATTAGGTTTCAAGGGGTTCACCAATTCAATCGGCTTCACCGAATACTACGGCATGGACGAGTACAACGACGACAGCGAGTTTGACGGCACATGGTCTATTTGGGACGAGCCGTTTTTCCAATATTTTGCGCACGAGAGCGACCGCATCGCCAAACAAGGCAAGCCGTTCTTATTGACAATATTCTCGGCATCGTCGCACAATCCATTCAAAGTGCCTGAAAAATACGACGACGGACGCTTCCCCGACGGCGCAATCCCGATGCACAAGGCTGTCAGGTACGCCGATTACTCGTTGAAAAAATATTTTGAGGAAGTGAGCCAATACGACTGGTACAAAAACACGATTTTTGTATTCACCGCCGACCACACGGGACCCGGCTCTCGCGACGAATACGCCAACGAATACGGTAAATTCAGGATTCCAATATTTTTCTACACGCCGGGCGGACAGTTGCCCATAAAGTGCGATTCCACAAGGCTGATGCAGCAAATGGACATCACCCCTACCCTGCTCTCGATGATTGGATACGACAAGCCGTATTTTTCGTTTGGCAAAAATGTATTCGAGCAGGATTCCACGAAGTTTGTCAATTACGTCTTCAACGACCTCAACGGACAGTCGATGTATTACCTTGATACTCTGATGATTGAGTACAAAAACAACGAACTCACCGGCATCTTTGAGTATCAGAAAGACTATCAATTGAAAAACAATTTGATAGACCGCCGCGCCGACTTTCCTCAATTGCCTTTTATGGAATCGCAAATAAAAGCTATAATGCAGGAGTACGTGGAAGGCATGAAACAAAACACGCTCACGGCACAAAGATACATTGCAAAGTAATTGCGAAAAAAAACTTGCAAAAAAATTTGGACAGTTGCCAAACAATGTTTAACTTTGCAACGCTTTTTAAGAGCAACTTTGTTTCCCATAGTGGTACGCCCGGGTGGCGAAATTGGTAGACGCGCTAGTTTCAGGTTCTAGTGCTGAGAGGCATGCAGGTTCGATTCCTGTCCCGGGTACAAAGATTTATGAAGGAATTTGTCGGTAATGGCAGATTCCTTTTTTTGTAAGTAATTGAAGTAATTGAAGTAATTGAAAAACTGAGATGGAATTGGCAACGACGATAGAGAAAAAATATATTCTTGAACACATCGACGACGATGTGCGCAACCTCGCATTGCACATGAAAGAAATTGAGGATTTCCGCCCAAAGTTTGTGCTTCAACAGATTGCCGGCATACAGGCAATGAAGCGCAAAATGCCTCAATGGGCTGAAAATGAGGACATCATATATCCTGTGCACCTTTCGTTGGAGCAATGCTCGTCGAAATTTACCACACGCCCAAAAAGCAACATCATCTGGCGATATAGCAACAAGATTTCCGAAAAAAATTATGCCGACTTGACGGGCGGATTTGGCGTTGATTTTTCGGTAATGTCGGCGGGCTTTGGGCGGTCGTATTATGTAGAGCGCAACAATGAACTTTGCGAAATCGCCGCCCACAATTTCAAAGCGCTCAAACTCAGAAATTATGAAATTATAAATGGCGATGGAGTGGAATTTTTGAAGAATTTTGACGGTCATTTCGGCGCGGTTTTCATAGATCCAGCACGGCGCAGCAAAAGCGGTTCAAAAACTGTACGCATCAGTGATTGTGAGCCGGATGTCGTTGGGTTTCAGGATATTTTGTTGCAGAAAACCGACATCGCAATCATAAAACTCTCGCCGATGTTGGACATTTCAGAATGTACGTCCATACTCAAAAACGTTGCAGAAATCCATGTCGTTGGAGTCGATGGAGAGTGCAAGGAATTACTCGCCGTAATGATTCCCGGATTCAATGAAGAACCAAAAATATTTGTGTATGACACAGACAGATATATCCACATTTTCCTAAGAAGCGACGAAGCCGACAGCGATTCCGAAACCGCCACAAATTTGGAAACCGGGATGTATCTCTACGAGCCTAACGCCGCGATTATGAAAGCCGCGCCTTTCAATCTTTTGGCGGAGCATTATTTCTTAGAAAAAATAAGCGACAACAGCCATCTGTACGTCTCAGAAGATTTAATCAACGACTTTCCCGGACGCAGATTCCGCATCGTGAAGGTTGGCGGCGTGAAGGATTTTAAGCACATCGAAAAAGCCAACATCGCCGTCCGCAATTTTCCATTGAAAGCCGATGCACTCCGCAAACAACTGAAAATCAAGGACGGCGGCGACATTTATCTATTTGCCACCACGCTCAACGACGGGCGGAAGGCATTGATTGAAACAAGAAAAGCAGAATAATTCACTTTAATTTATTCCAATTCGTTAAAATTTTTGTTCTAAAAAGAGTACCTTTGCACAAAATTTTAAGCGAATGAAAAACGAAAACAGGCGCAGCTCATTTAGGGGCAGCATAGGATTTGTATTGGCGGCGGCAGGCAGCGCCGTCGGACTTGGTAATATATGGAGGTTTCCGTACCTTGCAGCAAAGGACGGAGGCGGATTATTTTTGGTGATTTACTTGGCGTTGGTGTTGACATTTGGCTTCGCGCTGCTCACCACCGAAATCGCCATCGGCCGCAAGACCAAACTCAGCCCCCTGATGGCTTACCGTCGCCTGCATCCGCGATGGAAGCCACTCGGCAAACTCGCCTGCCTCGTGCCGATGATTATTTTGCCGTACTATTTTGTCGTTGGCGGCTGGGTGATGAAATATATGGTGACATTCATCTTTGGCGGCGGCATCGACGCATCTGGCGACGGATATTTCAGCGGGTTTATCACCGGCGACATAGAGCCAATCATATATACCGCTGTATTTCTACTAATTACATCGTGCATCGTATATCTCGGAGTCAATAAGGGCATCGAATTGTCGTCCAAAATATTGATGCCGTTGATGATATTGTTGGTGATTGGCATTTCGCTGTATTCATTGACGCTACATTATACCGACGAAACCGGCGTTACACGTACCGGCATGGAAGGATTGAAAGTTTTGGTAGTGCCTGATTTGGAGGGCGTTACATTCCAAAAAATCCTCATAACGCTCATGGACGCAATGGGACAATTGTTTTATAGTCTGAGCGTTGCGATGGGCATCATGATTTCGTATGGCAGTTACGTAAGCAGCGACGACAATCTCGTCCGCGACATCAACAAAATCGAAGTTTTTGACACAGCGGTCGCATTTTTGGCTGGCGTGATGATAATACCGGCTGTGTTTGTCTTCATGGGACGCGAGGGCATGAGCGCGTCAGGACCGGGATTGATGTTCATATCAATACCCAAAGTATTTGCGTCGATGGGCGCGGCTGGCGCATGGATTGGCGCGATATTTTTCGTGATGGCATTTTTTGCAGCGTTGACGAGCGCGGTCTCTATGTTGGAGGCGATAGTATCGAGTTTCATCGACAGGTTCAAGATTTCGCGCCGCAGATCCATTGTGTATGAAGGCATTTTGTCGTTGGTATTGGCGGTGTTGGTTTGTCTTGGTTACAATGCGCTGTACTTTGAACTTCCGCTGCCAAACGGCGTATCCGCCCAAATCCTCGACGTAATGGATTATGTGAGCAACAATATCTTGATGCCACTCGTCGCCATCGGCACGTGCATTTTGGTAGGCTGGGTGTTGAAGCCCGACGTAATCACCGACGAACTCACCCGCAACGGCGAAACCTTCTCACGCCGAGGACTTTATGTGGTGATGGTGAGGTTTGTTGCGCCAGCGATGCTGCTGGTATTGCTGATGAAGTCGGTGGGGGTGATATAGTTTTTTAGAGGTGTATAAAAACTTTGCCGCGTGGGTTTCGGGAGGGGAAACACACGCGGCAAAGTTTTTTGTTAGTTGTAGAGACACTTAATCCCTCTTGAAAATATCCCTCGTGTAAACCTTGTCCTTCACGTCGTCGAGTATTGCATCATAGCGGTTGGCAAGTATTGCGCGGCTCTGCGATTTGAATTTTTCGATGTCGTTGACAACTATCGAGCCAAAGAAATCGTCGCCGTCTTTGAGCGTCGGTTCGTAAATGATTACTGTCGCGCCCTTTGCCTTGACGCGCTTCATAACGCCCTGGATGCTGCTCTGGCGAAAATTGTCGCTGTTGCTCTTCATCGTCAGACGATAAACGCCAATTGTAACAGGCTCGCGGCGACCAGTATATTGTGTTGTCGTGCTGTAATCATACCAACCTGCAATCCTAAGCACTTGATCTGCAA
>DGIK01000178.1 GCA_002393195.1 Bacteroidales bacterium UBA3824
CCGAGCATACTCATGAACGCGCCCGGCACGCCATGACCCGTACAGTCGGCAGCCACAATGAAAAGGTGGTTTTGCTTGTCGGCGTAGAACCAGTAATAGTCGCCACTTACAATGTCTCTCGGACGGAAAAACATGAAGTAGTCAAAATGGTACTTCGACAAGAACGCCGGATTGGGCGAAACGGCTGTCTGAATACGTTTTGCGTACACGATACTGTCGGTCATCTGCTTGTTGGCCTCCTCGATGACGTTCTTCTGCTTTGAGATTTCCTCGTTGATGGAGATGATTTCGTCGTTCTTGAGCTGGAGGGTTTCGTTCTGCGCCTCGATTTCTTTCTGCTGGGCTTTGAGACGGCTGTTTTTCTTCCTTACCACGAGAATGAAGGCAAGTGCGCCAAGTATCGCAACCGCTGCAAGCCACAATCCCAATTGCAAAATTTTGGCATCTTGTCGCTGCGCTTCGAGCTGTTGCGCTTGTCTTTCTTGATCCCTTAGAAGCTCCGCATTTTTCTGGGCTTCTTCTGCACGTTGACGCTCTTTCTCGGCAAGATCAAGTTGCTGCTGTTGGATTTGATATTCTTTTTCTCGCTTATCGCGCTCGTGACGCTCCATTTCCAATTTGTTTTGCATTTCCAGCTCGCGACGGCGAGCCTCAAACTCCATACGCTGCTTTTCTTGCTCAAGAAGTTGCCTCCTATTCTCGAGTTCTCTCTCATACGCCTCAAGCTCCATGCGATTACGCTCTTCATTAAGTTCCCTGATGGCCTGATCGCTTATGCCCTGCTCGTATTGAGCGGCGGCATCTGTGAGATTTTTGAGGTCTTCTGCCATGCTCCTTTCGTCGAGCACCTTTTTGGTTTCTGCAGAATCTCTAAGCGACAAGTATTTCTGATAATACGACAATGCGTTTTCGTAGTCGCCCATATCCCTGAGTACATCATTATAAGTCTGGTACGCAGCTTGCATCGTCCTGGCGTCGCCCGATGTCTCTGCATAATTTACAGCACTCTTTGCTCTCTCTTCGGCATTGTGCAAATCTTTCTTATTCAAATAGATGCGGGCGATGATGTTTTCTACGGCCGAACATTCACGCCACTGCGAATAATTTTTGCGGATGTCGGCAGCCTTTCTAAGGCAGGTGATTGCATTGTCCACATCGCCAATGTTTTGGTAGCAGAGTCCGAGGTTGGTGTAGTTGCCAGCCATCAAACGCTCGTCGTCAAATACTTTCGGGTCGGTGTCTATGAGCTGCTGGTAATACTTGATTGCCTTGTCGTTTTCTCCGAGACATCCGTATGCGTATGCCACGTTGCTGAGCGCGTTGAGCGATTCGCGCACGTTGTTGTGTGCGATACACTCGTTGTACAAAGCCCTATTGTATGCGAGGGCTTTGTCATAATCGTGCATTGCAATGGAAATGTCGTTGAGCCTCTGGTACACCATCCTTTCGCTCTCCCAGTCGCCTTTGTTTTTGTACACTTCGAGCAAATCAGCATAATATTCGAGGGAGCTTTCGTAGTCACGACGCATAAAGTAAGAGATGGCGAGGTGTCGCTTCATATCGATGGCTTTTTCGTCTGCCCCAATAGATTCGTATGAAATGAGAGCATCGCTAAAATCGTCGATAGAGTGGATGTAGTGGCCTTTTCTGAAATATACCATGCCTATCTTAACAACGATGTCGGCATCTATTTCCTTGTCTGCTGGCGATGGTTCGATGTCTTTGATTTCATTCTCCTTGACCCCCATCTTAGTCTGCTTATCTCTGTAAGCCCTCTTTTCCTCGTCGAATTTCTTGTCTAGCGCACTACGGGCGGAGAGGTATCTCTGGATGGCGCTTACGGCGTCGTCTGCCATCAGGTAGCACTCGCCCACCAGCAAGTGCGACTTGTAGAGCGTCGTGTAATCTTTGCACTGACTGTTGGAGGAATACGATATTGCCTTGTCGGCGGCGTCCATTAGCCTTGGATATTGTCTAAGTGCGCCGTACTTTTCAGCAAGCTGGTAATAAAGCACGGCGAGCCTACATTCTGACGTCTCGCGCGAGATGAGATTGATAAGGCTGTCGCGCTCACGCGCAGCACCCGACCCCGCCTGAGCCTCCGCCATCACGGGTATCGAGATCAACGCCACTGCGAGCAATGCCATCCTGCAATATGTTACCAAAGTTCTCATCAAATTTAATAATTCCTTGTTTTAACTTGTACAAATTGAGTTCCAAAAAAATGCCACTTGGCTAAAAATTCTCAAATTCTTTAAAAATCGTATGTCGCACCAAAACTGAATGTCCTAAGTTGCTGAGGATTATAAGGCAAATCCACGTCCATCGCCTTTACGTCTATTCCAGCGTAGAGTGTGTTGGTAATGTTGGACAATTTCAATACCAAGGTCAAGTGTTTGCCGATTTTGCCTGTAACAGTGCAGTCGAGGGTGTAATAGCTCGGCGACCAGAAGTATGGGTTGTCGGTGGCTTGATAGTACATCCTCGCAAATTTTGAGCAATACATGTTGTCAAATCGAATGTGGAACAGATTCCTCTTGCCCAAGTAGCTTTCCAGAGCCACCTGCGCCGAATATTTGGGCGTGCCCCTGATGTAATCGACCTCGATAAATCGCTCTGCACCAGCATCGTTGTTGGAAAGGTTTTCTTTTCCCAACGTGTAGGTGAGCGCGGCGCTCACATTGAGGTGAATTACTTTGTTAATATCCTTGAATACGCCTATCAACTGCAATCCATAGAGCTTGGTCTTGGCGTTGGTTTCGTTTTTGTAGGCGCGGGTCCAGTCGCGACCCTTGGTAGAGCTAAACATGTCGGTAACGCCTACATACGGTTTTCCCTGATTGTAATACACGCTCTTGGGGTCTTTTGGATTGGGGACAAACACATAAGTGCCTTTGGTATCTATAGGATACTTCATAAAGCCGCAGTCTTCCATCTTGACCCATGCACGCACAAGGGGATCCCTTACGATGTTGGTGTATCCCACAGCCTCGAGATACGAATCCTTATTATAAAGCCTGTACCTGATGCCAAACTCCGTGGAGCTGATGCGCTCCGCCTTGAGATTGTCGATGTCAGACGGCACATGGTGGAGGGCGGTGATTAAAGATCCGTTTACATTCATCGCCACAGCGACACTATAATAATATTGTCCGGGCGAGGGAATCTTGTAGGCATACGCCTGAGAGCCACGCACCTTGAGTCGGTCCGAAATCTTGAACTGCGCCGCAAAACGCGGATTGATGGACTTGCCCCACTGCGAGTTGTAGTCGTAACGCACGCCGCCGGTGAGGGCAATGCGCTCCCAGTCAAAATCTACGAGAGCATACGCACCCGCCTGCCAAAAATTGTATGGATAGATGCCAAACTTGCCATAAACCGAGTCGGTATAATTGACCTCTGTAGCAAACATCTTGTAGGAATCGAAGTCAAACTTGCGCTCGCACTCCAACGTGGGCGGCAATACGCCCGAATACTGGTACGACGCACCGGCATGGACATACAAATTAGTAATAGGATTCCAGGTCAAGTTTTCTTCCGCTGCCACATCGTCGCTCGCACCATATATATATTGCGGCAGGGTGTTCCAATTGACGCCACGGCTCGAATTTTTGTCAACACGGTAGCGGATGTACCTCACCATCGTGTTGGTCTCCAAGTTGCCAATAGAATAATCTGCCTTGATGGCGGCACGACGGATAAATTCGCCCTGCATATTGCCCGGGTCATAATATGCGTATGCCATCGAACTCTGCCCAAAGTCGGTGAAGTCCATACGGTGTAGCATATTGTATGCGAATGTAAGTCCACGGTAATTGATTTCTGCACCTACCTGCGTGGCGGTTTGGGGCATGTCGTTGATTTCTGGCATATAGAAGTCGCCACGGTAATTAATAAAGTAATACGACATACCGCTGAAAAGGCTCGTGTAATACTTATTGAACATTTCCTCGTTGATCATGCTCCTGTCGATGGTGTACTTATTGCCGTCGCTCGCACTCATTTCAAGCTCGTCGCCGTTTTGCAGGAAGTAATTCCAACGGTTGTACAAATCCCTGTCTCGCGACACATTGAGGTCGTCCACATTGAGGTTGCTGCCGTAGATGGAGAGCATGGTAACATTCTTGCCGTGCCCCACCTTGGCGCCCGCATGGAAGTCGAGGTAATACTTCGAGCCGGTGCCGCAATAGAGGTCGGCAGTGGTAAACGACTTTTCTATCGGCTCGCGGGTTACAATATTCACAATGCCCACACAAGCATCGTTACCGTATTCAGCCGACGCCGGACCATAGATAATCTCTACCCTCTCTGCCTGACGGATTGGGATATTGGCTCCCAAGGTCATTCCGTATGTACCCGAAGGCTTGATGTCGATGCCGTTGATGAGAATCTTGGTGTAAGTATTGCCCATCATGCCACGCTGCATGAACGCCTCGCCAAGCTCGCCCGACTGAGGCTGCGACACACGGAAGCCCGGCACACTCTTAAGCACATCACACAGAGTGATATAGCAGTTGTTGACAATATCGGCATGATCTACGACGTATGCAGTAAGTGGCAATTCTTCCACCTCCTTGGAAGAACGCGCAGCACCTATGAAACGACGCTTATCTTCCTCAAGCTCCTTCATATTGTCAACTCCCAAGATGTCCCTTTCGATCATATCGAAGGCATCAACATCCACTTGCGCCATCGCCCTCGACGACGCAACTATCAATAAAATAAGTATATAGACTTTCTTCATCATCTAAACTTGGTTTAAAGATGTCAGAGACAAAGGTAAAAACAATTTTTCAATTAAAAAAAACTTAAATCACATATTTTGCGCTACGCAGAAAGTTTTTTTTCAGGAAATTGCAACAAACATTCCAAATTTAAGGGCAACAGCGCAATTTTTGTTAAAATATGGTTTATTTTTTGCATAATTTTTGGCGGCGAAAGGATTTTTGCTTATCTTTGGGACGTTAAATTTACGAAAATGAGCACATCAATAATCGCAATAAGCAACCACAAGGGCGGCGTAGGCAAGACGACCTCCACCGTCAATATCGGCGCAGGGCTGGCTCTCACGGGCCACAAGGTGCTGCTGATAGACATGGACCCTCAGTCAAACATGACACAGAGCTACGGCATCAGCAAGGCAGACGTGTCGGTATATGAAGTGCTGAAAGGCGAAGCGGAGGCACGCACAGTGGAGGCATTCCCCAATCTCGACATTCTCCCATCGTCGCTCGACCTATCGGGCGCAGAGATGGAGCTAATCAACGAGGCTGGGCGCGAATACCTCCTCAAAGACGCCATTGCCGGCATCAAGGACAAGTACGACTACATCCTCATCGACTGCCCGCCGTCGCTCGGTCTTCTTACCATCAACGCCCTGACCGCCGCCACAGAGGTCTATATACCCTTGCAGGCGCATTACCTCGCCATCAAGGGACTCACCAAGATAATCGAGGTAATCAGCAAGGTAAAAAAACGCCTCAACAAGGACATAGAAATCACGGGCGTGTTCGTGAC
>DGIK01000158.1:0-2148 GCA_002393195.1 Bacteroidales bacterium UBA3824
GACAAGGTTTACACGAGGGATATTTTCAAGAGGGATTAATAGTTGACAACAATAAGATAGTCAACACTTTATAAGTAATTCATTCGCCCCAATAGACATTGCTTTTGTGCGTGTCTGTTGGGGCGTTTTGTTTTTGCCAATTAATATTCCAAATAATTCCCAATCCGTTTCAATTCCTTGTCTGTGAAGAGTTTTGTAAGTTTTAAATCCTCAATCGAATTTATTTTTTGAGATTCGCGGAGTTTGATGACGGCGGCGGCTTGTTGTATTGAAAAATATGGATGATTTTGGAGGGCGTCGAGGGGGACGGCGTTGATGTCGATTTTGCGGATGTTGACGCTTGCACAGACGTAAAACGAGGATTTGAGTTCGTTGGCGCGTTTTCGATTTGTGAGTGCATCCTCAATCTGCCAATTTGCAAAATAATAGCCTACTTTTTCGCGGAAGTCAATCACGCGGGCGGCTTCGTCGGCGGTGAGACCAATGGTGCGGAGGTCTGCATCGGTGGCGGTGTTCAGGTCCAACATTTTTTTGCCGTTTAATAGATTTTCAAGGTCGATTTTGATGTATGATTCGAGTTCTTGGTAGCGTTTTGAATCCACGAAAAACGTTGATGCAAAGTCTTTTGCAACATAAAATTTCTTGCCTTTGTCGCGCCATTTTATGAACGATTCTGCCTGTTTTTCGCTGAAACCAAGCCGCTGAATTTCTTCGGCAGTAATTGTGTTTGGGTCAAAATTGAAGTATTCATTTTTGGGAGTTTCCGACTGTTTTTCGGTGGGTTTTTCGGTGTGATTTTCAGCAATTTTGTCGTCGAATTTTGGATGCTGGTTTTTATTTTCGGTGGTGGTTTGCGCGTCGGCGATTACGATGTATGGTTTCAGGAGTTTGAATTGCATCGTCCTCATTCCGTAGAGTTTGCGAAGGTCGTCGGGCACGCGAAATTTGCCGCCATTGTTGCGGTAATTGTTGAGATTGTTGGCCTGTTTTTCGGTGAATCCGAGTTTTATAAGTTCGTCAATTGAGGCTGTATTAGGGTCAAAATCAAATAGTTGCAATGTGTCGTAACGTTGCACAATGTACCTATCGAGCCTCGACAACGTGTCGCCCTCCTGCAATTCGGCAAGCCGTTGGTCGAGAAAGGCGAGTTTGTCGTTGATTTCCGGGCTGAATGTCTGCGGAGTTTTTGGAATTAAGTTATTAACCACAAAATTAACTGCAAAAATCGCCATTATAAACAGAAAAAATGTAAGCACCTGACGCTTGTCTTGTGCGCTGAAATTGTTGAACATCGAATTGTTGATTCTGTTCCAAATGTTTGATAATAGGCTCATTGCGCGTTAATTTTGTGGTATATTCATTATTTAACCAATGCGAGACCAATCCTCTCGCGGTTGATGTCTATCGACATCACCTTCACCCTCACTTGCTGCTGGATTTTGAGGACGTTAGCCGGATTTACGGGATTGCGGCGTGTGCCACCCATTTGCGACACGTGGATAAGGCCGTTGATGTGGATGCCGAGGTCCACGAATGCGCCGAAATTGGTTACGTTGGTTACAATTCCGTTCAATTCCATTCCTTCCTTCAAGTCCTTGATTGTTTGGATTGCATCGTCAAACTCTGTCGATTTAAACTCGCCACGCGGGTCGCGTCCGGGTTTCTCCAATTCCTGCATGATGTCCGTGAGAGTTGGCAAGCCGGTCTGGTCGTCAACGTATTTTTTCACGTCGATTTTTTTGCGAGTTTCAGAATTTTTGATGAGGTCGGCGACAGAGCAACCGAGATCCTTTGCCATCTTGTTGACGATGTAGTATTTTTCGGGATGGACGGCGGAATTGTCAAGCGGATTTTTTGCGCCGTCGATGCGGAGGAAGCCCGCGCACTGTTCAAATGCCTTTTCGCCCATTCGTGGCACTTTTTTGAGTTCGTCGCGGCTGCCGAAAGGTCCGTGTTCCGTGCGGTAATTCACGATGTTTTTGGCGAGCGTGGGTCCAAGTCCCGATACGTATGTCAGGAGATGTTTCGATGCGGTATTTACATTGACGCCTACCTGATTGACGCAGCTAACTACCACATCGTCAAGGCTTTCCTTTAATCTCGTTTGGTTGACGTCGTGCTGATACTGACCGACGCCGATGGATTTCG
>DGIK01000158.1:2193-30913 GCA_002393195.1 Bacteroidales bacterium UBA3824
CGATGGATTTCGGGTCTATTTTCACGAGTTCCGCCAATGGGTCGAGCAAACGGCGGCCAATGGACACCGCGCCCCTTACCGTGAGGTCGTAATCGGGAAATTCTTCGCGGGCAACTTCTGACGCCGAATATATCGATGCGCCGCTTTCGGACACTATATAGACCTTGATGTCGCGACCAAAACGGATTTTCTTGACAAACTGTTCGGTCTCGCGGCTTGCAGTGCCGTTGCCGATGGCGATGCAGTCGATTTTGTATTCTTCGACGAGTTTTTCCATTGTTGACAACGCCTCAAACATTTTCTGATTGCCGGAGTGCGGGTAAATGGCTTCATTGTGGAGCAATGTGCCTTGTTCGTCGAGGCAGACCAACTTACAGCCGGTGCGGAATCCGGGGTCGAGGGCGAGGATGCGTTTTTTGCCCAACGGACTTGCCAACAGCAAGTTGCGGAGGTTTTCGGTGAACACTTTTATTGCTTCCTCATCGGCTTTTTCCTTTGAGAGATTTGCAAATTCTGTCTCGATGCTCGGCCTCAAAAGTCGCTTGTAGGCATCGTGGGCGGCTTCCTTTACTTGCTCTGCGCCGTCGCCTTTGCCTTTCACGAATTGACGCTCCAAAATCATGAATGCGTCCTCCTCGGCGGGTTCGATTGTTATCTTGAGAATGCCCTCATTTTCGCCGCGTTGAAGTGCCATAAGACGGTGTCCCGCAATGCGCGAGAGTTTTTCGGAATAGTCGAAATAATCCTTGAATTTTTGACCTTCTTCCTCCTTGTCTTTGACAAGTTTACTGTATATGATTGCGTCGCGTTTGAAGAGGTTTCGCATCTTGTTGCGGGTGTCGGTGTTTTCATTGATGCGCTCGGCGATGATGTCCCTTGCGCCCTGTAATGCTTCCTCCACGTCCGCCACTTTTTCGCCCACAAATGCCGCTGCAAAGTCCTCTGCGTTAGCGTTTTGTTGCAAAAGGATTTTGTCTGCCAATGGTTCGAGACCTTTTTCTTTGGCGACGGCTGCGCGGGTTTTCTTTTTCTGTTTGTAGGGTAGGTAGAGGTCTTCGAGGGTGGTCATATCGAGTGCGTCGTCGAGTTTTGAGCGGAGTTCGTCGGTCATTTTTCCCTGACCTTCGATGCTCTCGATGATGGATTCGCGGCGTTTGTCGAGTTCCTCGTATTTTTTGATTTCGTCTTTGATTTGCGCCACTTGCACTTCGTTGAGAAGTCCCGTCTGTTCCTTGCGGTAACGGCTTATGAATGGCACAGTTGCGCCCTGAGAAAACAGGAACGCGGTGTTCTTCACTTGGATTTCCCTTACGCCGAGTTTTTCGGCGATGAGTTTGATGTATTTTTCGTTCATTTTTGTATTTTTTGGGGCGCCTACGGCGCGGTGTTTCTTATTTATTTAGTGCCTCTGGGGCGTTGTTTGCGCCTACGGCGCAGTGTTTGGGGGCCGCCTGCGGCGGGAAATTTTACAAATCTTTTCAAATCTTACAAATCTTTTTTGATAAAAAAATCTTACAAAATTTTTTTACATC
Source organism: Bacteroidales bacterium UBA3824 (assembly GCA_002393195.1). Lineage (GTDB taxonomy): Bacteria > Bacteroidota > Bacteroidia > Bacteroidales > UBA3824 > UBA3824. The sequence continues at coordinate 3,726 of DGIK01000158.1, forward strand.
AATTTGATTTTGTCGATTACGCCGGTTTCGGGGTGGCGGTGATACCATTCCGAATATAGGCCGTCTGGACTGAAATTGATTATCATTCCAAATGGTTGATGAGTGATGTTCATATAATTCCATAGTTGGCGGCGTTGCGGCGTTTCAATACGGTTGATTGATTTTAATTCCACAATAATGTTGCCTGAAATTACCAAATCCATTCTGTAAGTTTGGTCAAGTTGAACATCGTCCCAAAATATTGGTAGAAAAACTTGCCGTTCTACCTTGTAGCCTTTGAGTTCCAACAAGTATCTCATAGCGGCTTCGTATGCCGATTCCAATAGTCCGTAGTGGTACTTGTTGTAAACTCTCATTGCTTCTCCCGTAATATCGCGGAAGAATCGGTATTTGTTGTTATGTTCTTCAATCAAATCCATTATCGTTGTGTTTATTTTTTATTTTTTATTTTTTTATTTTTTGATTTGTATGATTTGTATAGATTTGTAAGATTTCTGCCCGCCAGGGCACTCCCTCACTACAGCCCGTAAGGGCTGTAATACAATCAATATTCAAAATTAGCACCCAAATCGTAACTATCTGTGCCGTTGGGGTTGATCCTTAATGGCTTGGATGTTACGACGTGTCCGTAACGGTCTGTTACTCTGATTGTAATGTCGCAGTTGTATTGGTCGAAGGGGCATTGCAACTCCCAAAACATCTTATAATTATAAGGTTTCATTTCGTAGAATTTTTTGCCGTCTTTGGAGAGTTCCACCTTGGCGACGCCGTACCTGCCGTTGAAAATGTACGCGCCGAGAAACCAATTGTTGGAGCCTGATTTTACTTTCAGGACGATGTTTTTGTCGGTGTAATATGGGATTTCGCGCCATTTTACGTTGACCTTGCCGAGAGCCTTGTTGCCGGTGAGATATTCGAAACCTTCGGGCGTATTGTCAAACCACGAATTGTCGCCGTCGGGGCAGATGTCCTTGCCGATGACGCGGATGGTCTTGTCGCCATACTTGATTTCATACGCCGAACCGAGGATATAATCAGGGAAAAAATACACGCCGACCGCTACATTATAATATCCCTTTTCCATTTCGGGAAGAGGGTAGGGGTATTTGTCGTAACTGTCTGGCTGACCGTAATATGTGATGTAGCCGTCCTTCCATTCGGTAACTTTGCCGTTGCCGTTGTTAGAGTTGTTTTCGGGAGTGTTTTGCTCCTCGGTCGTGGTGTTGTTGTCGGCGTTGTCGTCATCGTCGCCACAAGCGGTGAAAGCAGTTGCGAGCATCAATGCTGTAAACATTAGGATAAGTTTTTTTTTCATTTTCGGGCAAATTTTTGAGTATTATTTGGGCATTGCAATTTCTATCAGAATTGTTTTTAACGATTCCAATTCTTCATCCCATAAACTGTTGGTTTTCAAATATTTTTCGATTTGAGGATAAGTTTTACTTTCGTACAAAATGTATGTGGATAATGTTGCTGAAAAAACATATTCAGGACAGCATTTTTTTAACACTTTCTTTAATATCCTCATTGACAAATCACTTTTTGGTTTTTGTAGGATGAGTTTTAATTTATCTTCTATGTCTTCAATAAGATTCCATTTTGGATTTATAAAGTGTGACTCATCATTCAATCCAAGTTTTGTTATTGTATTTTCGCCTTTAAGATTATGATTGATGGCATAATACCTTAACCCTTTGATATATAGATAATCTTTTGGATTGTCGCATAAAGGATTGACGATAGGTATTTTTTCAACATCCAATTCCCCTTTTGTGACGTTGCATTTTTTGCAAGACGGCAGCAGGTTGCCCCATTTCGCTACATCGTCGGGATAGTATTTTTTGCATCTGAAATGGTCAATTTCCATATATGAGCTACGCTCGTTGAGTTTAAGTTCAGAGTATGCACATTTGTTGTTAGTCATATTCAGCAAAGCATCTACAATATATGGTTCCCGCCAAACAGATTTGCCGGTTTCTTTGTAGATATTTACAAGTTCGGCTTCCTTTTCGGCGGTGAGTTCGGCAGGTTTTTCTATGAGTGAAATCTTAATCATCTTCGAGCAAAAGTTCTAATTGCATCTCTAAAATTCTGCGTGAAGAACTTTCAGGATGCAAAATTTGTATCAAGGTTTCGTATGCGGCTTTGGCTTTTTCTTTGTCATTGGCATCCAAACTGTCGGTGAAATCTTTATATTTTTTCTGATAAACATCGGAACGAATGTTATCGTCCAATTTCATCAAATCTCTAAGAATTTCCTCCACTGTCCAACCGCTAAAATTGGTAATTTCGGGGTGATCTGCAATGATTTTTTCGCCCTCGCGCCTCAAAACGTAGAGGTTGACGTTTTCCATCGATTGGATTACGAGAGGGCTGTGCGTTGTCGCTATAAACTGAATATTTGGAAACACCCTTGAAACTGTAGAAATAACCTTCCTTTGCCATTCGGGATGAAGGTGCAGGTCGATTTCGTCAACTAATACTACGGCACTTTCGTTGAAAGGGTTGTCGGAATTGGGGTATTTTTCAAAAAGCCTTTTGCCCAAGTCAACAACCCAAGAAAGCATTGATTGATAGCCAAAACCAAGTTCATTATATTTGAACCAACCGTCTAATGTTTTGAACAGCACGTAGTTTTTGAAATCTTTGCTTTCAAATTTTACATCCAGTATTTCAGGGAAAATGTTTCCATAGATAAGTTTTTTTATCTTTTCAAGGCGTTCTCTCGCTGCCGGTTCTTTACTTGCGGCGTAGTCGAGTTGCATTAGCCATTCCTCGATGTTTACAAGTTTTTTGTCGTGGAAAAACAATGTATCACAGTCGCCGCTTTGCTGTTCTGCAAGGCTTGTGTTAGAGGGATAGCGGCTAACACCATAGGCAAAAAGATGGAAATCTTTTAAATCGTTTGCGAAATCCACTGAATTTGATACTCTATAGACCTCCCTTGTGTATGTGTACCCCCAATTTTTCCAATTTGTTAAATCACACCAAATTTGATACGAATTATTGGACTCATTAATAAAATAAGAACTTGGAACCAAAATTTGGCGGCCACTTTCGTCTGTTTTTTCACAAGGATGCAACGCCGCAATTGCCTTCAAAAGACTTGTCTTGCCCGTATTGTTGTTGCCAAGCAAAACCGTCCATTGAAAATCTCCGCAGTCGATGGTGAAGTATTCAAAGGCTTTGTAGTTTTTGAATGATATGGTTCGAAACTTTTTCATTTCTGTAATTTTGTTGCAAAGATATTCATTTTTTGGTTGTCAAAAACTTTTTTCCATTTTTTTTTGTTCAAATTCCTAAAAAAAATATATCTTTGTATCGTAATTTGCAGTAAAATCGATTTTAATACCTTGGCTTACAACATTTTAGTAGCGGACGACGACGTTATTAGCCGCAAGGTGATGTCTTCGGTGCTTGCCAACGACAACAACGCGGTGTATTCAGTGCTCGAAGCGTGTAATGCGACCGAGGCATTGGATGTGGTGGGTCGTGGGCATATAGATTTGGTGTTGTTGGATTGGCAAATGCCTGATATGTCGGGACTTGAAGCGATGAAACTCATCAAGCGGATGGACAGGATGATTCCCGTAATCATCGTTACAGGCCTCATCGACAGCAAGGATCTCAGTTACGCCCTCGATATGGGTGCCAACGATTATATCAAGAAGCCAATTGACAAGGCGGAGTTTCGTGCGAGGATTCGTTGTGCGCTGATGCTCAGGGATTCTATGCTCGAAATCCAAAACAAAAACAAGAAAATCGAGACCCAAATTTACGACCTCAACAAACTTTCGCTCATCGTAAAGCAGACCGACGATTCGGTGCTGATTTTCTCCCCCGACGGCGAGGTGGAATGGGCAAACGAGGCGTTCCACAAGACTTACGGATACACCTTGGACGAGTTTGTGCAGATATTTGGCAGCAACATTTGCAATATCAGTTTCAACCCCGACATCAGCGTCCACATCGCCGAAATGCTCGAAACCAAACGCACCGTGGAGTACGTCACCAAGTGCAAGGCGAAGTCGGGCGAGGAAAAATGGATGCAGACCAACTTGACGCCCATTTTTGACGGCAACCGAATTGAAAAAATAATCGCTGTCGAGAAGGACATTACAAAGCAAAAAAATTACGAACTCCAACTCATCAAGCAAAATGAGGAGAGTCTGCGGCTGATGGACGACCTCCGCCGCGCCAACAAGACCATCGACCTCGAACGTCAAAAAACACGCGGCATTCTCCTCAATATGATGCCCGAAGAGATGGTGGAAGAACTTATGGGAGTGGGCTACGCGGGGCCGCGCTCATTCTCGGCGGCTACGATTATGTTTACCGATTTCAAGGGATTCTCCAAATCGTGCGAACACCTGACTCCCAAGCAGATAGTTGACAATTTGGACTTCTTTTTTTCAACCTTTGACGACATCATCGACCGTCACATTATAGAAAAAATCAAGACCATCGGCGACGCGTATATGTGCGTGGGCGGTCTTCCGATTCGCAACCGCACTCACCCGATTGATGTGGTGATGGCGGCGTTGGAAATCAAGCATTTTATGGCGACTTATCTTCTCGACAATCCGGGGCGCGGGCTGCCCGATTGGCAACTTCGTATCGGCATACACACGGGGCAACTCGTGGCGGGAATGGTGGGCAAAAGCAAACTCGCCTACGATATTTGGGGCGATGCCGTCAATGTGGCAAGCCGTATGGAAAGCGCGGGCGTACCGGGGTTAATCAACATTTCCTCAGCTACTTACGAAAGAGTTAAGGATTATTTTGTATGTATTCCGCGAGGCTCCATCAGCATCAAAAATCATCAGAATGTAGATATGTATTTTCTCGACAGGTTCAAGCCGGAATATTCGATGGACAACGACGGCTATTTTCCAAACGACCGGTTCAAGACGATACTTAACACAATATAACACAATGAAATACCATCTCGTAACGCTCGGATGTCAGATGAACATTTCAGACTCCGGCAGAGTAAAATCATACATTGAAAAAGTGCTTGGCGGCGTAGAGACTGCCAATGTTGCCGACGCCGAACTCGTGGGCGTGATAGCCTGTTCGGTGCGTCAGAAGGCGATTGACAAGGTTTATAATATGATTGCGGTCTGGAACCGTCAACGCCGCAGAGGGCATCAGATGACAACGTTCCTCACCGGCTGCGTGTTGCCAGACGACCGCGAGAAGTTTCTGAAACTCTTCGACTTGGTGTTTGATATGAGGGATTTGCCACAGTTTGACAAATTACTCGCCGACAGGGTTCACGAGGGCGTTTATTATCCAAAATTACAACGCAGCGAACAGGCGGCGCAGATGGACTTTTTCTGGCAGTTGGACGGCTATCAGCCTGACAAATTCGAGGCATACGTGCCAATCCAAAATGGCTGCGACAAGTTTTGCACATATTGCGCCGTGCCTTACACACGCGGGCGCGAGGTTTCGAGGTCGAGCCACGAAATCATTGAGGAAGTCAAATGCCTTGTGGAAGGCGGCTACAAGTCGATTACGCTTTTGGGTCAGAATGTCAATTCCTACGGACTCGACAAGAAAGGCGAAGAAATCAATTTTGCGCAGTTGTTAGAGAGGGTGGGGGAGTTTGGCGACAAGTCAGGCAAGGAGTTCCACGTATATTTCACGTCGCCTCATCCGAGGGATATGACGGTGGATGTTTTGGAGGCAATTGCAAAATACAAATGCCTCGGCAAGTGGATTCATATTCCAATCCAAAGCGGCGACACCGAGATGCTGAAACGTATGAACCGCAAATATGACATTGAGCGTTATCGTCAGGTAATCAGCGATATACGCCGCATCCTGCCGACCGCAACAATTTTTACCGACATCATTGTTGGCTTTACTGGCGAGACTTTGGAGGAATTTGAAAATACGCGCCGCGCCGTGCTCGAATTTAAGTACAATATGGCGTTCATTGCGATGTATTCGCCGCGTCCGGGCGCAGTGTCGTCCAAGTGGGTTGACGATATTCCAAAAGATGAAAAATCAAGGCGTTACGCTGTTTTGTCGGAAGATTTGAAATCGGTTTCATCGCTCTATACTGCAAGTATGGTCGGCAAAGAGTTCCGCATTTTGGTCAACGGACACGACCGTTTGGAAGGCTACCTTTCAGGCTTGACTGAGGGCAAAATCGCAGTGCGTTTCAAGACCGACGACGAGAGTTTGATTGGCAATTTCGTTGATGTAAAAATCGTTAGGTCAAGCGACTTTTCGGCGGAGGGGGAATTAATTCACATTTCGTAATGTTAACGATGAAAACCATATCCTTCAAGACCCTCGGTTGCAGATTGAACCTTTACGAAACGGATGCTTTGGCGTCGAAGTTTCGTGAAAGAGGATTCGTGACCGATGGGGATTTTGAAAATTCTGATGCGGAGATTTTTGTAATTAACACCTGCACAATCACCAACCAATCCGACAAGAAGAGCCGCGAGTACATCAACCGCGCCATCAGGAAGGGGTCGTTGGTGGTTGTAACGGGTTGTATGGCAGAACAATACGCCCAAAATTATCTGCCCGATTCCGCGCAGGTGATTGTAGTTGACAATAAGCATAAAAACCTGATTTATGAAATTGTGGAGGCGCATCTTGGCGGCGAAATTGTTGATACAAAAAATCTCGATGGTGATGTATTCGGCTTTGAGGCGGCTAAGGAAACTTTCCACACACGCTCAATCGTGAAAATTCAGGACGGCTGCAACAATTTTTGCAGTTATTGCATAGTGCCATACGTGCGCGGGCGGGCGGTTTCGAGACCCGTGGAGGATATTTTGCAAAACATCAAGACCGAACTTGGATATGGTTTCAAGGAGATTGTCCTTACCGGCGTCAATATTTCAAAATACAATTCAGATGGCGTCAGTTTTGAGGATTTGATAAAGAAGATTTTGGAGATTGACGGCGATTTCAGGCTTCGGATTGCGTCGATAGAGCCGGACGATTTTTCTGACAGTTTTGTGCAACTGTTTAAAAATCCGAAACTTGCGCCGCATATCCATCTTTGCCTCCAATCGGGCAGCAATGCAGTCCTGAAACGTATGCACCGCCATTACACGCGGGAAGATTTTATGGGAATTGTTGATAAATTCAGGGCGATTGTTCCAAATTTCAATGTTACGACCGATATAATTGTTGGCCTGCCGGGCGAGACAGATGAAGATTTTGCCGACACTTTGGAAGTCGCAAAAAAAATCTGTTTCGGACATATTCACGCCTTCAAATATTCGCGGCGCAGCGGCACACTCGCGGACAAAATGGACTGTCAAATTGATGAAAAAATCAAAACCCAACGCTCCAAAATTCTCCGCGACTTGTCCGAAAAATTGTCCACGGATTATCTAAAAAGTTTCATCGGCAAACGTCAGATTTTGCTTACTGAAACCATTGAGGAAGACGGTTTTGTGTACGGTTACGGTGAAAATTATGTCAGGATTAAAATGAAAATGTCTGACGGCGTGGAGACTAATCAATTTTATGACGTGGAAATTACGTGTATTGAGGGCGATGTTTTGATAGGAAAGGAAGATTGATTTGGGCAAACATTTCGCGGATTTCCGCAAAAACCGTTCAAAACATTTCGCGGATTTCTGCAAAAACCGTTCAAAACATTTTGCGGAAAACGGAAAAATCGTCAAAAAAAAATCGCGGAAAACGGAAAAATCGTCAAAAAAATTTTGCGGAAAACGGAAAAGTGCTTATATTTGCGCAGTTATGAAACCATAAAAATCTCTATGAATTATGACGATTTTTAAACGCAAAATATACCAAAAGATGCTTGATTGGAAAAACAAGCGTAAAGGCGAGACGGCGTTGTTGATTCAAGGAGCAAGACGCATTGGAAAATCGACAATTGTAAGACAATTTGTCGAAAATGAATACGAGACATATATTTTGATAGACTTTTCAAAGGCTAAGAAAGAAGTTTTTGAATTGTTTGAAGATTTGTCGGACATTGACTATATCTTTATGCGTTTGCAGGTCATTTATAAAGTCAAATTGATTGAGCGCAAATCTGCAATTGTTTTCGATGAGGTTCAGAAGCAACCATTGGCACGTCAGGCGATTAAGCATTTGGTCGCCGATGGTCGTTATGACTTTCTTGAAACGGGTTCGCTTATTTCCATCAAAAAGAACGTCAAAGACATTGTTTTACCGAGCGAGGAATCTAAACTTACAATGTATCCTATGGATTATGAGGAGTTTAAGTGGGCTTTGGGCGATACTGCAACGGTAGATTTGTTGAGGGTGTTTTTAAAAAAAATGAAGCCATTGGGCGATGCTGCACACCGCAAATTGATGCGCGATTTTAGGCTTTATATGCTTGTGGGCGGTATGCCGCAGGCTGTCAGCAAGTATTTGGAAACTAACAATTTGGCGGAAGTTGACATCGTAAAGCGTGAAATTCTTTCATTGTACGAGGATGATTTGATGAAACTCGATGATTCAGGTAGGTCATCTGCATTATTCAAGGCTATTCCTTCACAATTGAGCAAGGGAATTTCGCGTTATCAGGTAACGTCAGTGTTGCCTAATTATGCGCCATCTAAGGTATATGAAACCATTTACGAACTTGCCGACTCGATGACTGTCAATGTTGTCTATCATTCTGACGACCCGAATGTTGGACTTGCGTTGACTAAGGACACGTCGCGTTACAAATTGTTTCTTGGCGACACGGGGTTGTTTGTTACTTTGGTTTTTATGGACAAGGCTGTTACCGACAATGTAATCTATGAAAAACTTTTGAGCGACAAACTCGACACTAACCTCGGCTACATCTATGAGAATATGGTGTCGCAGATTTTCCGCGCCTCAGGGTACGAACTTTTTTATCATACGATAAAGAAAGACGACGGCAAAAGTTATTATGAGGTAGATTTCCTGTTGTCAAAAGGCAACAAGTTGATTCCAATCAAGGTGAAGTCGTCGGGGTACAGGGCGCACACTTCACTTGACAAATTTTGCGACAAGTTTTCGGGCAGGATTGGCAAAAAATACCTCGTCTATACAAAAGACTTGAAAAAGGAAGGCGACATTTTGTACCTCCCGATTTATATGGCGATGTTTGTTTGACTTTGACGATGATAAACAATTAAATAATTGAACGAATATGAAACACATTTTTATTTTGATAGCGGTATTAATGCCGCTATTGTGCTGTGCACAGAAGGAAGACTACGTGTGGGTGATGGGCAACAACATCATCGACTTCAACACCACGCCGCCGACGGTGATGGCAAATGGGGATTTCACGCCAGAATCGGGGCTAACATCGATTTGCGATAAAGATGGTAATCTTATGTATTGGAGCAAAGGCAATCATTTGTATAACAAGAACAATGAGGAGATTTTCACTTCCAAAGTTTTTTCAGGTTTTCACCAATTAAATTCTATTACTTTGTTCCCGTTTCCGGGTAGCGAAACAAATTATATTTTGATGCATCTTGATTATAACAATCATATTATAAAATTTACTGTAATTGATGGTTCGGAAGATGTTTTGCAGCCAACATTTAAAGATTTTGGTTCTATTCCGTACAACAGAAATACACCGATTGTTGTACAACAGGAAAACAGCCGTGATTTTTGGATTATAAATATGAATGAATATGAACTGGCGTTTAGTGTCTATTCGTTGACGTCAGAGGGATTGCAATTAAATAGTACATATAATTATAAAGGGGAAAATTTTGACTCTTATCTTATTGGCATAGAAGGATATTGGGTATCAAATAACCAATCAAATATTGTTGCGTATATGCTTGGTAGAGAGGAGGACTTATTGTACTTGAACTATTCATTTGACAATGTTTATGGCAAGATAACAGATATTACAGTCTATCACGAGGGAACTGAAATATTATGGCCGTGTGTGTTTTCTAAAAATGACAAGTATTTATTTTTTGTTGCTTCTGATTTTACGGATGGAACTACCGCTGTTCTTTATAGATGTCCTGTGGATAAACTTAAAGAAAAAGATGCTTTAAAAAAGTACCGTGAACTTGTTTATTATCCCCCGTTAGATTATTATTTAAGTGTAAGTATAAAACTTGGTCCCGATGGCAATATTTATTTCATTAACGATAGTAATCCCGAATACATCAGTGTAATTTATAATCCCGAAGACGATAACCCTATCATAAATTCTAATGGTTTAAAATTGGCGCAACCTAATCAAAACAACAAATGGGTGGCAATGTTTCCTTATACTTATCATTATCCTTTTGCCGTTTCCTACACCCGCGACTGCCGCGACTTTACTTTTTCGTTTTCTGAATCGTAATACGAATCTGTTGTTTGGAATTTTGGCGACGGTACGGCGGAGGTCAGGGATGTTGAAAAGCCGACGCATACTTTTGCAGACGATGGCAAATATACTGTTACTCTGACTGTTACATTGACAGATGGCATTGTCCGCCAATATTCTACCGATGTGGAAATTACGACGCCAAAAGCACCGATAGTAATTTGTGAATAATTAAAAATAGAGAATTATGAAACACATTTTTATTTTATTTGCGGTATTTCTTATGCCGCTATTGTGCTTTGCACAGAAGGAAGACTACGTGTGGGTGATGGGCAACAACATCATCGACTTCAACACCACGCCGCCGACGGTGAGGGCAAATGGGGATTTCGCACCAGAACCGGGACTGACATCGGTCTGCGACAAGGACGGAAATTTGAAATATTGGATTAATGGTAACCGTGTTTATAACAAAAATAGCGAAGAAATATACACTTCGATGAGTATTCAGGACATTGAACATCTCAATTCGCTGACATTGTTTCCGATGCCGGGCAGTGAAACCAACTATATTTATATGCACCTTGATTACAAAACAAAGATTATTCATTTTACGGAAATTGACGGCTCAAAAGATGAATTGCATCCTGAATTTAAAGATTTTGCGAGTCTGTCGTACAACGGATGTTCGCCGGTTTTGATTCAGAAGAAGTATAGTCGTGATTTTTGGCTGTTGCATCAGGATGCCAACACGTTTAATGTATATTCAATAACAAAGAATGGGTTGTTTTTGCATAGTACAAAAACGTTTGATAAAGAAATATATGATGATTTTTTTTTTCGAATAAATGATTCTCGCATTGCAAATAGCCAAACACTCATTTATACGTATGTACTGGGGATGCCTGATGACTTGTTGTATATGTATTTTGATTTTGATTGTATTAATGGTCTCATAACCGATATGACACTTTATCATAATGGAAGTGATTTTATGGAAGGTGAAGCATTTACCCAAAATGATAATTTTTTTTATTTCTTTTTCTGTGGGGAAGATTACAAGGATTATGATAAAATTTTTAGATGCCCTGTTGATAAACTTAAAGAAAAAGATGCTCTAAAAAAATATCGCAAAGTTGCTTATAATTCTATGAATCATTCCATTGATGATATAAAAATGGGACCTGATGGTAATATTTATTTTTTAGATAGTTACAATCCTGAATATGTCGGCGTTATTTATAATTCTGAGGACGACAATCCAAATGTTAATCCAAATGGAATCAAATTGGCGCAAACCTCGAAAACTGATGGTTGGGTGGCAATGTTTCCCTACACTTACCATTATCCCTTCGGACTTTCCTACACCCGCGACTGTCACGACTTTACTTTTTCGTTTTCGGAATCGGAATATGAATCAATAGTTTGGAATTTTGGCGACGGTACGGCGGAGGTAAGGGATGTTGAAAAGCCGACGCATACTTTTGCAGACGATGGCAAATATACTGTTAGTCTGACTGTTACATTGACAGATGGCATTGTCCGCCAATATTCTACCGAGGTGGAAATCACGACGCCAAAAGCACCGAGGATTATTGTGGAGGAATGAAATTATATACTTCTTCCGTATTTGCCGCCACCATCCCTGGATTGTTTTTCTCCAAAATTTCTGTGGAATTGAATCCCCACGAGACGGAGATTATCGGGATATTGACGGCGCGGCAGGCTTCGATGTCGCGGAGTTCGTCGCCAATGTAGATGATTTCGGATTTGAGGTGGCGACGGGCGCGGCGGATTGCGCGGCGTTTGCCGAATAGGGAGATTTCGGGCTTGATGTAGGTGAATAAGTCCGTCAGTCCGTATTTTTTCAAAAATATGCTGATGGTTTGCGCGGAATTGGTTGTTATTATCCCCAATGAAAATCCATCGCCGTGCAGATGCCGCACAAGGTCGGGTATGTCGTCAAAGGCCTTTACTTCGGCGGCGCGTTCCACGGATTTTTTCCTGAAAAATCGTATCAATCCCGGTATCTGCCAAAACCTCACGCCCGACATTTTTATGAGTTCACGCGCCGATTTGTCTTTGTTGGCGGCGAAGTCTATCTGTTGGTAGCCAAGTCGGTCGGCGTATTCATTGATGAGTTGTGAGCCGAGGGCGAAGGTGTCGGCGAGTGTGCCGTCAAAGTCAAATATGATGTACATTGGGCGTCGGGCTAAAAGTTTTCGTAATCGCTGTCGTCATCGTCGTCCAACTTGATATTGAGCCCCGGCTTGTGCTTGTGGGCGGTGGCAGAGGCGTAGATTTCGCTGGTAGTGGCGGGTTGTGGTTGCATCGACGGCTGTTGTTCCAATTCGTTGTTGATGGCTTCCTGTTCGAGCAATCCGCCTTTCAACTTGCTTTTGAGTCGGAGGATTTCGTTCATGTGTTTTTCGATTTCCAGTACAATCTCGTTGGTCTGCGCACGGTTTTCCTTGTCGGTGAGTTTGAAGAATCCCACCGATTTGGAGAGGCTTTCCACCTTGTGGACGAGGTTGGCGATGTAGCCTGACATTTTTTCTGAGAGTTCGGCGTTGGATTGCGAGATGCTCACGAGCTGCTGCAACGCCTTTGTAATGCTCGATGTGCCTGAGAGCTGTTCGGCGCAGGACGTGGCGATTTCGGAGACCATTTCGGCGTTTTTACGGATTTTGGGCGTGATTTTGTCGATGAGTTCCGCGCTGTGTTCGGTGATTTTGAGGCTCTTTGCACTCCATTCGTTTATTTGCGTGGAGGCAGTCTGGCAACGCTCGGCGAGTTTGCGGATTTCGGCGGCAACGACAGCAAATCCTTTTCCGTTTTCGCCGGCGCGGGCGGCTTCCACTGCGGCGTTGATGGCGAGGAGGTCGGTGCGCGATGTGATTTCGTTGATGATTTCTATCTTGGAAATCACGTTTTGTATGCAGGCGAGTGTGCTGGAACTCGATTTGGATACCGTGAGGATGTCGTTGGCGATGTCTTCGGAACTTTGTTTTGTGAGGCCTGCGTTGCTTGCGTTTTGCTCGATGGATGTGGTCATCTGCTCGAGCGACGCCGATATTTCCTCCACTTCGGCAGCCTGTTCCTTGGAGCCGTCGGCAATCTTGTCGGTGGCGCCGTGCAGCACTGTGCTGGTGTCGCCGATGTCGTCGCAATTGACACGTATCTTGCTTACAGCGTCCGATAGAGTCTGCTGCATTGTCTTGATGTTGGCATTGAGCCTGCCGAGTTCGTCCTCGCTGCGGATGGCTGCGGTGGCGGTGGTGTAGAGCTTGCCGTTAGCAAAATCTTCGGTAAATTCATTGAGCGCGTTGATGGGTTTGAGCACGACACGTTTGGTGGCTATCATTATGCCAATTATCAGGAGCAGGAGCGTGAGAAATCCTGTAATTACCAATAGGATTTTCAATCTGGTTTCTGGGGCGTAGAGTGCCGGTTCGGGTATCACGATGCCCACCTGCCAATTGATCTTTGGGAGCTTGCTGTAATAGATGAGCAGCGGCGTATTGCCGGCATAAACGGTGTATACGCCCTGTCCAACCTTGATGGTTTGCAACATTCGTCCCATATTGTCAAGCCCTTTGAATACAAACTTGCCCGGAGTGAGGAAGTTGATTTTCATAATTTTGTCGTGTTCGGGGTATGCCACGATTGTCATTTCGTCGTTGACGAGAGTGCCGAGGCCAAGCCCGTTGATTTTCATCGATTCGGCGTACTTATTCACCAAATTGATGTCGAAAAGCATCGTGAGGGCGGCGGTGCATTGTGTCTTGTTGTTGGTAAGTATCGGCACCGTTACCGAATAGCAGCGCAACGTATCGCCCGGTATTGGGTAGAAAGGCGATTCTATCGAGAATGTCTTGTTGGCTTGGAAAATGTCCTTGTAAAATTTGCGGTCTTTCATCGACGAGCTGTCGGGTCCTTCCGATGTGTATGTGCTGCCGTCGTGAGCCGTGCATCTGATTCTGAAATAAGTGTCTTCCTTGCCAGCCAACATTTTTACGCAGGTCTCAACGCTTTGCTTTGGCGTATAGTTTTGAGAGCCGCAGATGTTTGCCATCAATTCGAGCTGGTTGATGTACGAACTGAAAATGTTTTCCACGTTGTCCGCCTGAATCTTCATCGTCTGTATAGCCATCTTGTGCGAAGATTCGCGGTTGTTGTTTTTGATGATGGTGTATATGGTAACGTCTATGCCAATCAGCACCGCCATAAAGGTAGGGATGATGATTTGCATATACTTGCCCCGGATGTCGTTTCTCCTGAACAAGTTGAAAAAACGTTGCATTATGGTTTTGTTTTGTGTTGTCATATCCTTCTGTGTTAAATGTTGTTGGTATCGATGTCGGTGGCTGGCGGGAGGGCAGCCCTTTCGGCTTCAAGTATTTCGTTGAGCTGCCTGATGGCTTTGCTGTGCTCCTGTATCAGCGCGAGTATTTCGTTGTCGTTTTGTTCGGGCGAGCTTGAAGTCTGGAAAAACTCCATGCTCTTGTTAAGGTGGATGGCGTATTCCGCGAGTTTTTGCGAGCTTGAAGTGAGCGCGTTGGCGAAAGTGGAATTTTCCTGCGAAATCTGCGCCAGCTGTATGATAGAGTTTGTGATGGTATCCGTGGCGGCGTGCTGCTCGTCGCAGGCGTGCGCTATCTCCGATACCATATCGCTGTTTTGCCTGATGCGCGGCGATAGGCGTTCAATCATCGTTGTTACCGTGCTTGTAAACTTGATGTTTTCCTTGGTGGCGGCGTCTATCTCTATGGAAGCTGCGCGGGTTTTTTCGGCGAGTTTGCGGATTTCTGACGCCACTACGGCGAATCCTTTGCCGTTTTCGCCGGCGCGAGATGCTTCTACGGCGGCGTTGATGGCGAGGATGTCGGTCTTGGAGGCAATTTCTTTTACAATTTTTATCTTTTCGGCAATCTTCTTGTTGGAATCGAGGCTGCGGTCGCTCGCCTTCGCCACTTGTTTGATGTCGAATGCAACAGCCTCGCTGCCTTCCTTGGCGAGTTTGGCGTTTTCGGCGTTTTGGCTTATTGACGTAACCATCTCCTCCACGGTTGCCGACACGTGGTCCACGGATTCCGATTGGTTGATTGCGCCCTTGTATATTGTGGTGGCTACTTCGTTGATTTCGATTCCGCTGTCGGCTATCTGCTTTGATTCCTTCTTGATGAGCGACGCCGTGGTGTCTATCTGATCAGCCATTTCTTTGAGTTGCTGCGAAAGGATGCCGAGTTCGTCGTCATTGAGGTTGTCGAGTTTTGACGCGGCGTATAGTTCGCCGTGCGACACCTTCTCCGCCACTACGAGGATGTCTTTGAGCGGTCGGCTGATGAGTTTTTTTACGAGGAAATACAATGTAGCTATGAATAGCACGCAACTCAACGGCACGAGTGTCAGGAAAATGATGCGGATGTAATATTGTTTTTCTTTGAGTTCGTCGGTTGGCACGGCAACTGCGAGTTTCCACGGTGTATTGTTGATGGTCTGCCAAAATACGGTGAACATTTTGCCGTCGTACCTTTTGAAATCGGCGTTTCCCTTGTCGGCGGTATGGATTATTTTGCCAACATAAATGCTGTCGGGCTTGGCGATGGTGTCGTTGATGTCGATGACGTAGCCCTTGCCCTTGCTCGATACCGAAATGCCGCTTATGAGCGCGGCTATGGAATCGGCGGGTATCGCGACGCTCATGATGCCGTTGTTGACACCGTTTTTGTCCTTGATTCTTGCGCACACATATACTACGTAAGAATTGGTGATGCGTGTTTTCTGCGGCGATACAATGTGAAAATCCTTTTGTTTTACGATGATTTCCTTGTAAAAATGGTTGCTGGTGTCGATTGTGACAATCCTGTCGGAATAAGTGTTGTAGAGCCTTCTATCGGCGGTGAGCAACGTGCCGAAGGAGTACATCGGCTCGCTGTCGATGAGTTTGCGGAGTTCCTTGATTTTTTGTTCCGGCGGAATGTCGTGCAGAGCCGAATTGTCGGCGAGGGCGCGGCATTGTTTGATGACGCCGGTCATTTTTTCGCTGATTATCTGAGCGTTGGACGACACAATCTCCTGCGAAGTTGTGCTTATGAGAGTATTGTTGGCATCGTTGATGAGGATATATACGATAATGCACGCCGACCCTATCAGCAGTATAGTGATCGGCAGCACGATGCCAATTATTCGCCATAATATGCTCTTGTTTTTTTTCGCTGTCATTTGCTCTGCATACACCTGTTTTGTTTAGGGTGCAATTATAGATAATTTTTCTGAAATACGCGAATTTTTTTTGAAGAATTTTTTGAGGTAAATTTTGATTTATCAAAAATTAATATCATATTTGCAACGTGAAATACTAAAAATAAAACTGCTATGGCAAAAGATGTAACATATAAAAAAGAAGTTTACAGTGATTTGTTAACGCCATATAATTTGCAGTCGATGAAACATTATACAATGGAAGAAATTAATGCACGCATCGACGAGGCAGAACGGCAGATTGCTGAGGGGCTTACCATCGACAGCGAAGATATGTTCCGTGAATTAGAGGAAGAGCAAGAAAGAACCAACTCTTTCCAATAGGACAAAAGAGTACCGAAGTATCGTCGTAAATAGACTTAACAAAATTGTCTATTACGTTGATAATGAATGTGTTCAAGTGGCAGATTTTTGGGATTGTCGTCGTAATCCTGAAACATTAGCCCAACGTATAAAATAAATAAAGTATAGTTATAAAGATTTCACCGCCTGATTGTAGATACTTTGAAACAATGATAACCACCGACCTGACCATTACACCCCGCGACGCCTCCGACAGCGCGTATTACTTGCCATTAGCGGCTAAGAGCGCGGGTATCAACATAGACCAAATCTCCTCCCACGCAATCGTCCATAAGTCGATTGATGCGCGGGGGCGGGATATTGTTGTCAATATGCGAATTGCGCTGTTCCTCGATGGCGAAAAGCCCGAGGACATCGCCGCCAAATATAATTACAAGGACGTTTCCGACAAGCCTTCCGTGGTTGTGGTCGGGATGGGACCTGCGGGATTGTTTGCGGCGTTGAGGCTCATAGAATTGGGATTGCGCCCGATAGTATTGGAGCGCGGCAAATGCGTCAAGGAGCGCAAACGCGACATCGCCCTCCTCAACCTCCAACACCTTCTCGACGAGGATTCCAACTATTGCTACGGCGAGGGCGGCGCGGGCACTTTTTCCGACGGCAAACTCTACACCCGCTCCAACAAGCGCGGCGACATCAGCCGCATCCTCGAAATCTTCAACATTCACGGCGCGGACGATTCTATCCTATACGATGCGCGTCCGCACATCGGCACCGACAAGTTGCCAAAAATCGTTTCCACGATGCGCGAGACCATTTTGCGCTGTGGCGGCGAGGTGAGGTTTTCTACGAGGATGGACGATTTGCGCATAGTTGACGGCAAAATAAACGCCGTAATCACATCTGATGGCAACGAAATCCCAACTTCCGCCGTCATTCTTGCCACAGGACACAGCGCGGAAGACGTTTACAAGATGTTGCAACGTCACGGCATCAAGATGGAGGCAAAAGGTTTTGCAATGGGCGTGCGCGTGGAGCATCCGCGCGAACTCATCGACGAAATCCGTTACCACAAGGCAGACACCAAATATTTGCCGACAGCGAGTTACAACGTTGCGGCGCAAGTAGATGGCAGGGGCGTTTATTCGTTCTGTATGTGTCCGGGCGGACAGATAGTGCCGTCGGCAACAAAGAAAGGTCAGACCGTCGTCAATGGAATGTCGGCGGCTGCACGGCGCAATCGTTGGTCAAACGCCGCCATCGTCGTAGAAATCCGCCAAGAAGACATTCCCAACTATTCCGCCGACAATCCTCTCTGCGGCATCGAATACCAAAAACAGGTGGAGCAGATGACTTATATCAACGGCGGCAGTTGTCAAGCCGCACCCGCGCAGAGGTTGACGGACTTTGTGAAAGGGCGGATTTCGAGTTCGTTGCCAGAGACGTCATACGTGCCGGGCATCGTAAATTCGCCGGTGCATTTTTGGCTGCCGGAGTTCATCTCCAACAGGTTGCGCCAAGGATTCAAGGAGTTTGACAAAAAGATGCGCGGATTCCTCACCGATGAGGCGCAAGTATTGGCATCAGAAACCCGCACATCGTCGCCCGTGAGGATAGTAAGGGACGAGACGAAGATGTGCAGCGTGTCGATTCCCAACCTCTATCCGTGCGGCGAAGGCGCGGGCTACGCCGGTGGCATCGTTTCGTCGGCGATGGACGGCGAAAAGGCGGCTGAGGCGGTTGCTGCAATGATAATTTGAACGAATTAAGGTGAATTGTATATGGGCATATTTTCAAATATTTTTGGCAAGAGTTGCGACCCAAACGAAGTGCGTTTTGGGCGGTGTATGGCGCAGAGTCCGGGCGAGGAGCAGTCGCAATTGCTCACGGATTCCGATAAGCTCTACAACGGCGGCGACTGTGCCGGGGGCTATCTTGCCTATATGAAATATCTTCAATCGATGTTTGGCGACGCGGTGGAGATTGCCGAGGGCGATGGCAGTTGCAAGTATGTAATCCGACACGGCAGCAAGGAGATTGTATGTACCGTTGATGCCAACGAGGTGTCGGCTGAGTGCGTCGTTGCCACTTGCGTAAAACCCGATGTGGCGTTGATGCGTTACGTATTGGCGCAAAATGCCAATATGTTATATTCCAAATACGGTCTTGACGGCGAAAACATCGTCTTGTGCCAGCGTTGCCCCGCCAAAGATATGTCGGTATCGTCGTTTGCCGAGATGCTGTCGGAGATTGGGCTTAGCGCCAATACCGCTGGCGAACATTTGGAGGCAGAATTTCCCGAATTGGCGATATGCCGACACAGCAACATCATCACGCTTTCCAGTCAGGAAGTTGATACCAAGGTAACATTCCTCCGTGCGTGGATCAACGACACTTTCAGGCTCGTGGAGACCACCGAGGTAGAAAATCTCAGGTCGTACATCATACTTTCGGCAACTTTCAAGATTATTTATCTGATTTCGCCCGAAGGTGCGCTGCTCAACATTATGGAGAGTATTCTCGATATTTATTCAGAATACGCGCCCGATGCCAACAACAACACCGAAATCAATTACCGTATGCTTTCCGTCATGGAAGACATTATGACTATGCCCGACCACGAAATCGCCAAATCGATGTACAGGACGCACGCCGTATTTCAGGAACTCAATTACAAGACCTTTATGGAACTTGCCGACAGCGTAACGTCGCTATTGAGGCTTGTGGTGCAATGCTCCGACATCCGCCGTCCCGACCTCGTGCCGGTGATGTGTGAGTATATTATCGGCGGTCAGGAAGTGAGATTTGGACAGCATCAATTGGCATACGACCTATTTATGATATTGTGGCGGGTATTGAATACGGAGTTTTTCTACGGATTGGGGGTCCGCAATATGCTCTACAACGACACGGCCGACGCATTGGCTAAGGACAAGATAATCGCCGAGATTGATGCCATCACCGCCAAATACGCCGCCGAATATCCAAGCCTAAAATTTGACGCTGGCAGATTGTCTTATGATTCGCTGGACACTTTTGCCTGCTCGTTTTTGATAGAATTTAAGAACATCCAAATACCAGACTGACGCTATGACACAACAAAAGACATCAGAACTTGCCGCCGACGCCACTGTAAGGATTATGACGCCGTGGGGACTTGGCACGGGTTTTCTATTGGGCGACTACGAATTGATAGTTACCAACAGGCACGTCGTGCAGGGCTGCCGTCAGGTGGTATTGGCGACAGAAACATTCAAAAAGCGCATCGCCAACGTCCTGTATGCCGACCCTTTGTACGACCTCGCCTTTGTGGAGCAGCCCGACGGACTTACGGTCGGTTCGTTGCAATTGGCCTTTGACGGCTACAAGGTAAACGACGGCGACCAGATACTTGCCGTTGGACATCCGTTGGGGCTCAAATACACCAATACCAACGGCATCGTCTCCAAAGCCTCGCGCAATATCGACGGACTTACTTACATACAGACCGACGCCGCCATCAATCCCGGCAATTCGGGCGGGCCGCTGCTCTCGTCGGAAGGTTTGGTGATTGGCGTCAATACCTTCATAATGTCTGAGGGGCAGAATCTTGGATTTGCGCTTCACTATTCGCTGCTCAAGAAGGCACTCGACGATTACGAGGCGGCTGGCAAGGTGTATGCGGTGAGGTGCGCCTCATGCGCCAACCTCGTTACCGAAACCACGTTGCAGGCGGGCTACTGTCCGTATTGCGGCGTCAAGATGAACCAAGACGATTTCAAGGGCAAACTCTACATTCCCGGCGTGATGGAACGCAAAATAGAAGATATGCTCACCGCCCTCGGCTACGACATCAACATCGTTCGCGAGAGCCGCGATTCGTGGATTATCTCTGACGAAAACCTCGACATCAACATCAATTACACTCCCGAAAATGGGCATATCAGCACGTCGTGCGTACTCTGCCGATTGCCGCAGGAAGACATTGGGCGTATGTACGGATTTCTCCTGCAACAAAATTACAAGACTCCGTCTCTGTCGTTTTCGGTAACGGGCGGACAGGTGATGCTCGCCACAAGACGCATCAGCCATTCCGACTTCCACCCCGACACGTGTTGCGCCCTGCTCGAAGGCTACATTTCGGCGTGTCATAGGTATTCCGATATTTTAATCAATAGGTATCACGGCATACCATCGGGCGTATTGCAATAATAATTATTTTATAATGATGATGAAGAATTTTGTATTTATAATTATAATAATGGCAACTATGATTGCGTGTGCGCCGCCGCAGGAAGACGGCAATGCTCACCACAATCTCGATACTGTAACATCTGTATTGAAAACCGACACAGGAGTTTTCCTGAAAATCTCCTACCTTCTCGACGAGTTTGAGACCTCGATGGAACTTCGCCGACCGAGGGGCGAAGGCGAGAGCGAACCTTTCATCAGGTATGCCTACGGATACGACACCACCGGTCATAAAATACTCTCCATCTGTTCCGCCTACAATCGACAGAAAGATGATTACGTGCATATCACGAAGGAAGAGTTGGAATACGACGACGAGGGCGCGACGCTCAGCACCGTATATGTAGAGCGTAACGGCAGATGGTATCCCAAGGAGCGCAACGGTCGCACATTGGACGCTCGTGGCAACGTTACCGCCCTCGAAACTTACGAACTCATCGGCGGCTCTGATTGGAAGATTAAGACCAAGACTTATTATAAGTACGATAACAGCAACAATGTCATAGAAAAGACCGACTTCCGCTACGACGAAAAAGGCGAATGGTCGCCGGTGGAGAAGGTGCAGCGCGAGTATAACAAGGCCAAAATGCTTTCGGAGATTATTAGCGGCCCTGCGCCCAACAATCAATGGTCAGAAAAATCGAAGGCAGAATACGAATACGACCCAAGCGGACAATGCACCAAACAGACATCATACATCAGGAAATGGAACAAGTGGGTCAATTACGTACAGACCGAATACAAATTTGACGGCGCCGGCAATATGCTCGAATGTAACACCTATTTTTGGAACGAAAAAAACGGTCGCTGGGTCTTCCAAGGAAAAGAAGAATTTTGATAAAAAATATTCAAAAATATTTGTTTTTTATGTAAAATATTTTGTACTTTTGTAAACCTAAATTTATAGAGAATTTTATATTGATTATTCTTTTGATTCTTTATAATTCTTTTGATTTTTGGATAGAAACCAACAATGCCGTAAGGCGTTGACAGCAAATGAAATGAAAATGAAAAATAGTTTATTTTGGGGAATTGAAGAATATAGGGTAGGGGATTCGCTGCCCTGCCGCGATGATGAGATGCGTAAACTTTGGGTGATGCTCGATAGCAATTCTGCCAACATCCTGCGTTCCGCGCCCAAGACAGGCAAGACATCGCTCGTAAACGTCGCCACCGCGCCCGAATATTTGGAAAAGCGCAACGCCGTGGCGGTCAGGTTCAATATTCCAAAATTCCACTTTGGCGACAAAGTGCTTGAAAAACAACTCGTTGCCATCATCAATACGATGTGCGACAAGCCCACCTACCTCGACCTTGCGTTTGAGGACGATGGCTCGTTGTGGTATGCCGCCAAAAAATTGCAAGCCAATTACAAGGACAGAAAAAATTTTTATTTCATTTTCGACGATTTCGACAATTATTTCACATACGGCGAGGCGGCGCGGCGAGAGTTTGCGGCGTCGCTCGCACGGCTTGCCAACGGCGAAGTGCCCAACAAGGTTTCTGACAAACTCCAAGAGATAATGATGGGCGAAAGCGACATTCCGCTGCCTCAGGATGGTATGATGCTGTTGATAGAG
Source organism: Bacteroidales bacterium UBA3824 (assembly GCA_002393195.1). GTDB lineage: Bacteria > Bacteroidota > Bacteroidia > Bacteroidales > UBA3824 > UBA3824. The sequence goes on from DGIK01000158.1 coordinate 26,379, forward strand.
CCGCCCAAAGTGTCGCTGCTTTTTGTGGTTGACAATTCGTCTTATCCGTTGCTCTCGCAGTTGTGCGATTATATCCCCAACATCTTCAAAAATACATTGGAGTTGCAGCCCTTTGACGTGGAATCCGCCAAAATCGCCGTGCCTCTCATCGCCAGCGAGCCTCACGACAATCTGCCCCCGATAGCCGTGGAGCCGACCGCCGTGGAATACATTGTGTCGCATTTTGCGGCGAGTGGCGGCATAGTAAATCCTGGACTTTTGCGCAACGCCGTCCTCTACATCCGTCGTGAGGCTAAGGGCTTCGATACGTTGACACTTCCGATGGTTGAGATTTCTGAATATTTCAAGGTTTCATATTACGATGAGGCAATGTCTGGCATCGCCGACGATACGCGGCGCAGTGCGCTGTTGTCGTTTGCCGTTGGCGAAATGGTGGTGGATGGCGAGTCGCAACCATTGCCGGCATACCGTGGCAAGGCAATCGCGCAATACAACGTTGTGGACGACGACCTCGATTTTATGGAGTCGCATTACGTATTCAAATCCAAAATCACCGACGATGGCAGAATATTTTATCAACCATTCAGCGGAGACATTTTCGGTCGTTTGAAGGGCGTGGAGTTGGAGTGCGGACGGCTCGTCCGCCAAACTGAAAATCAATCGCAAGTTCCACAGGCGAGACCGCTTGCAAATTTCGCAATTCAACCGAAACCGCATGGTGTGTCAACTGCCAGTCAATCGCAGGCGAAGCCGCCTGCACTCCACGGGACATCGAGCCGCGCAATGATGGCGGCGTTTGCTGTTGTGACGTTGTTGAGCCTTGCGACGGTTTTGCTGGCATTTTCATTGAAGGGCGACGCAGAGCGCAATGCCAATGCCGCCAAGAGCAATATGATTTCCGCCTTCGCGTTCCAAAAATTGGAAACCGACCCTACATTCAGCCTTCGACTTGCGCAGAGGGCTATCAAACTCGACAGTTGCAATACTCAGGCTTACAGCGCGTTATTAAATTCATTCTACAATACCGACATTTTTTACAACATTTCGGGCAATATTGAGGGACACGTCATCAAGGCAGAGATTTCTAATAATGGCAATTATGTAATGACCTACATCAAAGATGCCGTCAACGACCGTTTTGCGGCGCGTATTCTCTACGAAAACGGCGATATGCTTGTGGAGATTCCGCACCACAGCGAAATTACTTCCATCTCGATGTCGCCCGACTACAAAAAAATCCTCACCACGTCATACGACAGCACGGCGCGTGTCTATGACCTGCGCGGCAGATTGCTTTCAGAAATTCGCGGACACAAGGCTATCATTTGGACGGCAGACTTTGCGCCCGACGGCAAGACAATACTCACCGCCGGCAGCGATTTCAATGTGATGGTTTGGGACAGCGTTGGCAATGAAATTTCTACGCTAAGAGGACACGATTTTGATGTGTATTGTGCAAAATTTTCGCCCGACGGCACCCGAATCATTTCGTCGAGCGGCGACAATACGGCGCGATTGTGGACGATTGACGGCAAAGAATGTAAAGTATTGACAATCAGAGAAAATGCAGAATTTTCAGTGTCGTTGGTCAATCAGGCTGTTTTCTCGCCCGACGGCAAATACATCCTCCTTGCTGCCAACGATTACCGCAACAAAAATCACCGTGCGCGGCTCTGGGATTTGGACGGCAACGAGCTTATTACTTTTAGCGGACACGACGACTGGATCAATTCGGTTGGGTTTTCGGCGGACGGCAAACACATCATCACATCGAGCCGCGACAAGATTGTGAGAGTTTTTGCGCTCAGTGGCGCGTTAGAAAAAGAATTGAAGGGGCATAGTTCCAATGTTTGGTCGGCATCATTTAAGCCTGACAATCAGACCATTGTAACTGTTGGCGACGACCATACTATCCGCACGTGGAGCATCGGAAAGCGTTTTGAGAGCTACGAAAAAGCGAAGAATGTAAGTTTTGCCGGTTTTTCGCCCAACGGCTTGAATATCATAGTTGTGCAAGATTCAACGGCTCAGTCGTGGAATTTGACGGGCGACGTCGTGGCTACTTTTGCGGGGCATCACGCCAACATTTTGACGTCGCGTTTTTCGCCTGACGGTTCGATGGTTTTGACGGCTTGCAAGGACGGCACGGCGTGTTTATGGAAGGCCGACGGAACGCTTGTTAACGCTTATAATGAGCACAAAGCCACCGCAAATGATGCAATTTTCACCTGCGACGGTACATACGTAATCACTATTTCCGACGATTCTACGGCTATTATCCACAATCTCGCTACCAACGCCGTGAATGTCATCCGCGAAAACAATGGAATTACGGCTGTCTGCCCGGCGCCCGAACCCAATGTATTTGCAATCGGCGACGCCAATGGCGACGTGTCGGTTTGTGATGTGTCAGGACAGGTTTTGCGGACGTTTCACGGACACGATGCGCGGGTCAATTCGGTGGCGTTTTCGTATGATGGAAAGTTCATTGTGTCGTCCTCATCCGACGAAACCGCCGTCCTGTGGGACAATCTCGGTCAGCGTCAATACACATTCCGTGGCTATGAAAACAAGGTAAATTCTGCCGTTTTCTCGCCCGACGGCAAATACATCCTCACAACCTCCGACGACGGTTTCGCCCGCCTGTGGACCATTGACGGCAAGGATATTATGGATTTCCAACATGACGGAATGGTGAAACAAGCGGTATTTTCGCCCGATGGCAAATATATGCTCGCCGTCTTCCGCAGCGACACCGGCTTAAAAACCTTAAAACTCCGTATGCTCACCCCCGACGGCATCACCAAACACATCGACCAACTCGACCTCTACGGCACAGTCTGGCAGCCCGACGAGGAAACAATGAAGAAATACGGAATTGAGAAGGAGTGAGGAAATCATTTATTCCTCGGATGGTACGTCATTATGGCATCTCTGAGGAAATTGTTGTCTAAGTGCGTGTAGATTTCAGTGGTTTGGATTGATTCGTGGCCGAGCATTTCCTGGACGGCGCGGAGGTCTGCGCCGCCTTCCACGAGGTGCGTTGCAAATGAATGTCGGAATGTGTGCGGGCTTACGTTTTTGTGGATGTTGGCCTTTTGACAGAGGTTTTTGACGATTGTGAAAATCATCACGCGGGTCAGTTGACGGCCGCGACGGTTGAGGAACAGAAAATCTTTGTTTTCATTGTTGATGGCGAGGTGGCAGCGCATCTGTTCAATATAAAATCCAATGTATTTCAATGCCGATGCCGAAATTGGAACAAGACGAGTTTTGTCGCCCTTGCCGGTGATTTTTATGAATCCTTCGTCGGGGTGTATGTCGTAGGTTTTGAGGTTGATGAGTTCCGATACGCGCAACCCGCAACTATAAAGCGTTTCAATGATTGCCCTGTTGCGCTCGCCCTCAAATTGAGACAAGTCAATTGCGCCTTCTATTGCGTCGATTTCTTCAACGGTGAGCACTGTCGGCAGGTTCATTTCGAGTTTTGGGGTTGACAATAGGTATGCCGGGCTTTCGGCGACCTTGCCCTCCGCGAGTAGAAACAGATAAAAATGTTTGACACCGCTCAAAATCCGCGCCTGCGACCTTGCGCTCAATCCAATCTCCGCCGTCCACGCCAAAAATTTTGACAAGTCGTCGAGCGTGAGCATATCGAGGTTGCGGTCTCCAAGATAAAACTCATCATAATACATCAACTTCTCCATGTCGTGCCGATAAGCGTCGATGCTATTCTCAGCCATCGACCGCTCCAACGCGAGGTACTCGTAGAAATCTTCGGCGTAATTTGTATTGACGACGTTCATTTTGCTGTTGTTTTGGGTGCAAAGATAGCAAAATATTTTATTAAAATCCCGGAAAACTCGTTACTTCCTTCACTTTTATGTCGGGAAACGAATTTACAATCTGTATCTTGATGTCGGCGAAGGATGAATTTGTTTCTTGAAATTTGCCGCACTTATCGGGGAATGAGGTTACTTTTTGAATTTTCAAATCGGGGAACGAATTGACAATCTGCACCTTCAAGTCCGGGAACGAGTTTACAATCTTATATTTGCCGTATAGTTTGTATGTCTTGCCGTTTTTGGTGATTGTGCAGTTTTTTTTGTCAACAATAAGACCTGACGAGAGTTTGTAAGTGTCGGGCGGTGTGATGTCGCTGTTGTCGGTCGTCTGTCCCGTCATTGGAAGTTTGTGGTTGATTCTCAAGTACTCATACATTTCTGGCGTTACATAATGCGCCGTCAATGTGATGTCGTAGTCGAGGTCGTAAATCATATCGAAATTCTCTCCATTCCATTCCCATTCCAAAAATTTCATATCCTTTGAGTCAGGTAGCAACGGCAATTCATCGTTTTTGATGTACGAATATTTTTCTTTTTCAATCGGTTCGGGCATAATGCCGTAATCGTTTTCAAATGAGATTGTTATGTACTCAACATTTGTAATTGCAAACAACAATTTCACTTTGCCAAATTCCGCATAACTTCCTGGCTCGAATGATTCGCCACTGCTGTCAGCCTTGGTGTTCCATT
>DGIK01000047.1 GCA_002393195.1 Bacteroidales bacterium UBA3824
CTCTTCATGGAGAGCCTCAAAGGCTACACATATCCCGCCGAAAAAATCCGCAAACGCCTTGTATATGACGACCTCTCAATCCCGGAACGCCTATATGCCGAAGGCAAGTCGATGATTGTTGCAATGGGACACCACGGCAATTGGGAATGGACCACTCAGACCGTCAACCTCGAACACAAGCACAAATTCTGCGCTATATTCAAACCTCTCAAAAACCAATATATCAGCGATTTCACAGTGAGATGCCGAGAACAGCGCGGCACGCATTTTTGCCCGATAGAGAAGACACGCTTTGCCTTTGGAATGAGGGAAAAACAGCCCACAGGTTTCTGTATGGCTGGCGACCAAAACAGCACCAACGTAAAACGCTCCATCTGGGTAAACTTTTTCGGCATCAAGACAGCCTGTCTGCCGGGCATAGAAAATTACGCCAAACTCTTTGACCTGCCAGTGATTTTTATGGAAATCCGCCGCGTGAAGCGTGGCTACTACCGCTGCTACGTTTCAATGATTGCCGAAGACCCGTCCAAATGCGAAAAAGGCGAAATCACGCAGAAGTATATGTCGAAACTTGAAGAAGTAATGCGCAATCAGCCAGAGACTTGGCTTTGGTCGCACAAACGTTGGAAATCGACGATGCAACCCGACGGCTCAGTAACGTCGAGCGGATATTACGACAATTTGTAAACTGCTGATATGCCCATCGTCCCATCCATACTACGATACGCTGCAAGCGACATTGCCAGCCTCGTATGGCCGAGCACATGCCTCGGCTGCGGGCAACGTTTATTATCTCATAATCAGCACCTTATCTGCAACAGTTGCCTTATGGAGCTTCCAAAGGTCAACTATTACAAAGACGACGACAACCTTGTAACCGACGAATTTTTCCGCGAAAGCATCCCGATTGTCTATGGCTGTTGCTTCCTCCAATTCAAGAAAGGCGAATGGTCGCAAAACCTAATGCACAATATCAAGTATTACAACCAGCCCGACCTCGCGGTAAAACTTGGGCGCATGGCAGCAATGGAGTTGCAAAAATATGGACGCTTTGCCGACGTCGATTACATCCTGCCCGTACCGATGCACCGCGACAAAATCAAAATACGAGGGTTCAACCAGGCAGAGCGCATCGCAACAGGCATGTCGGAGGCAATGCAAATCCCAATACGCGAAGATATATTGATAAAGACTGTCAATTCAAAGACACAGACATACATGGAACGGAGCGAACGCATCGCCAACGCCGACAAGATTTTTGCAGCCAAAAGGGTAGGGGAGTGCGCCCACAGCCACTTCCTGATTGTTGACGACGTATTCACAACAGGCTCCACGATGCTCGTCTGCGCCCAAAAACTCCACGAAGCAATGCCCGAATGTCGGGTCAGCGTATTTGCATTGGCAAAGGCATAGACCCCCTTACCAACCCAAACAGGAATACGCGCCGGGCGACAATATAAACGTGTCGCCAGCCTTGTTTTGCATCCTCGCTGTGAATGTGCCTTGTATGTACGAAACGCCTTTCACCTGCAATGGCGACGGATTGATGGTACATTCCGACGAAATCCATACGGTGCCAGACTCTGCGTCGGCGTTCTTCGCGCTCTTGTAGATTATCAACGCTTCAATATCAAACTTGCCTTTCATCGCCTCGGTCAATGAGCCGGTTTCCATGTATTCAAACAACAACTGAGACACACTGCCGTCTATCTGCTGCGTGTAGGAATACTCTTTGCTATCCTTGCCATTGTAGGTAATCGACATAAACTCGCTGTCGTTGAATCCATAAATGGTCGTTCTGTAGGTTGCATCCTTGAAAATTTCGGAGATTTTGCCTTTGAAGCCCGTAGCCTCCGCGTCGTCGTCCACCGTCTTGCTCGACTTTGCAACTACATTTGGACTTATTTTCCACGAAGAATTTGCCGGCAACGTGCCGTCTTTGCTTGCAACGCGAGAGCCGCTGATGTAGAGGAAATCGGTATCGCTCTTGATTTCTTCGTCCTCTTTGTCCTTGTCAATCACGCAAGATGAGGCGAGCGTCATAGCCGCAAATGCGAGCGCGGCGATGGAGAATGATATTTTTTTCATAACGTTTGGATGTGTTGAAGTTGTCAATCAAATTGTCGGTGCTAAGATAATGTTTTTTAGCGTTGATACAAAAAAAGGAACAACTTTTTTGTTGCTCCTTTTTATATTGTTGGTAATACGACTACCAATTGCTCGGATTAGTTTTTGTTGCCCATGATTGGCTTGCCAAACACCTTGAAGTTGCCATCGGTAATCTTGAATGTGTCGCCGGCTTTGTTCCTCATTGTTGCGGTGAAAGTACCTGTGGAGTAGAGGACGAGGTCAAAGTTCACTGTAACAGAGGCATCGGTTGCAAAGTAGTATGTTGCGTCGCCTTCAGCCTCGCCGGTGGAACGATAGATGATCATCGCGTCGGTTTTTACGCTTTCGGCTACGATTTCCTTTGCAGACTTGCCCGAAAGGAGGTCGATGAGAGCGTTGTTGACGGTCTCATCGGAGGCAACGCTGAGCTGGTAAGTGCCGGTCGTAGTGCCATTGATGGAGATTGCGAGCTGCTTGCCCTTTTCTGTGCCGGCTATCGTCGTGTAGGTGTTGTTGGCGGAAGAGAAGATTTTTCCAAGTGCGCTTGTGCCTGTATTCTCCGAGCCTGCCGACTGATAAAAGCCAGCAGCACTTGTTGAGAAAGAACCATCTTTCACTGAGGCAGACAGCGAGTTGATCTTTTCCAAAGCGTTGTTGTTGTTGTTGTCGTCGTCATCGTCGTCGCCACAAGACGTAAACATCGTCGATGCCGCCATTGCGAGTGCCATAAGGCAGAATGAAAGTTTTTTCATAGCGAAAATTTAATTTAATTAGTTTACTTTATCTATTTGTAAAAACGCCGCTAAGGTACAATAATTTTTTTAAAACCAAAAATTTTTTTTGTACTTCTCAAAAACAATCAATAACTTTGTAAGCGTGAAATATTGTGCCTATGCCCCAATTGATTGCCATATTATTCTCATTGTTGACGCTGACTTTGATGCCCGCCGCAACGTCCGCACAGGACTCACCACAGGGGCGCAGAGACAGTATAAGGGCTTTGTTGGCGCAATACGACGATCAGACAAGGCTCACGAAGCTCCGTGAGGCCATCGACACTATATCTTCAATGGAAAGCGGCAAGGACATTTCATACTCTTTCCTCGACCTTGCTTTGGATTGCAATTCGCCCAGGCACCTCATTTTTGCCTATATGTACGCGGGGTATTTTGCAAGCAACAACGGCGAAATCGACGAAGGCCTCGCCCTCTCGTTCAAAGGGCTCGAAGTAGCCGACTCGCTGCTCTCCACTCCGTCGCCCGATTCCGTATTCCTGCTCAAAAACAAATCGACGCTGCTCATGAACATCAGCTCGTTTCTATCAAGTGCCAACGATTTCGACGGCTCATTTGAATACATCCAGCAGGCGCAGGAAGTGGCAGAACTAATCGAAGACTACGAAAACCTCAAGGACATCTACTACAACATCGCCATCGCCTACATCGAGCAGGAACTTTACGAATCTGCTATAATCTACTTCCAAAAGGACATCGAAGCCTCGCTAAAAGCCGGGAGCACCAATACAAGCGAGCAAGAGCTCACCATACAGTCGTTATATATCAAAAACGCGCTCAAAATCCACGACACCATCACCGCTTTGCAGCTCATAGACCAATGCAACAGCATCAAAGACAAGATACCCAACATTTGCGACGCAAACGGCATTTCCAACTACTGCATATCGTTGATTTCGAGTAATATAGAGGCTATCAACCTCGACCCAAAACACCGCAAACAATACCTCGACGAGTGCAACCAATACCTTCACATACTCCGCAACGCCATCGACTCCACCGACGCCACTCTACTCGAAAAACTGGCGTACAACCCATATTACGCCTCATATCTCGCTGTGAGCGGTAATACCGACAAGGCTTGGCAATTGCTCAGAGACACCTCCAACTTCATCGGGATGGAAAGTTACGAGACCGCCCTCTACGATTATTACAAGGCTCGCAACGACTACGCCAAAGCATACCAATTGTTTTGGAAGTTGTACAGCAACCATTTCAAAAAGCACTCCCTCGAGACCGCCATCCACTACGAAAAGTCGGAATCCCGCGTCAACTACGAAAAACGCATCCACGCCCTGCAATCTAAGGCGCAACACCGCGAACAAGATTTTGAAGCGCAAACCAAAATAAACTCCATCATCAGGATTGGCTCCATCGTGCTGCTCACAATAGGCTTAGCAATCATACTTACTGCTCTATACTACCTCCGTCTGCGCAACCGCCTCAACGAACAGCTCAGACGCTCCAACAACGACCTCATGCTCGCCAACGAAGAGCTCAATATGCA
>DGIK01000170.1 GCA_002393195.1 Bacteroidales bacterium UBA3824
ATATCGACCCGCCCTACAATACCGGGAAAACAGACGAAGATGGCTTTAAATATAAAGATAAACGATTTCTTGAAAAATATCCGGATGGTACACCTGTCCCAAAAGAACATCATTTGAGACATAGTTATTGGCTTTCATTTATGTCAAAACGCCTTGAACTTGCCAAAAATCTCTTAAAAGAAGACGGATTAATATTCATTTCAATTGGAGATGACGAGCAAGCAAATTTGGAACTTTTGTGTAATAAAATTTTCGGAGAAAGCAATAAAATTGAGAATTATATTTGGGAATCAACTTTTAGACCTGATAATAGTTCACTGATTTTGCGTCGAAATACAGAATTTGTTTTGTGTTATGCAAGGAATTATAGCAAAATTGCCTACTTTAAAGGTATAAAATCAAATACGGAAGGTATGCCTTCTTTAACCAAAGCCAAAGAAAAAATAAAAACAATTGTATTTCCAAAAAATACTGTTCGTACATTACTTCCAAATGGCATTTATCATAAGGGAGTAAAAGACAATGGACGAAATCTGAAATGGGAATTATTAGACGATGTTGAAGTAAAAGATGGAGTAATTATTTCAACCTTGAAACTTAAAGGACATTCGTATTGGGCAACAGAAAGTAAAATTATACAAGAATTAGAAGATGGTACAGAAATATGGATAAAATCGGAAACATTTGTTCCATATTATAAAAAGACCAAAGAGGCTGTAAATCGCCCAACAAAACTTCTTGATAGAGAGATTGTTAATGACTATGTTTATTCAAATTCGGAATTAAAAAGGATTTTGGGTGAAACAAAAATTAATAATCCAAAGCCAACGACATTAATTTCTTTTTTATGTGATTTTATTGACAGAAAATCCTCCATCATCCTTGACTTCTTCGCCGGTTCGGGAACGACGCTTCACGCCACGATGAAATTGAACGCGGAGGATGGCGGCAACCGCCAATGTATTTTGGTGCAGCAAAAAGAAGGTGACAAAAATATTTGTGAATCTGTTACTTACGAGCGTAACAAACGTGTAATCAACGGTTACGAAAACGCTAAGGGCGAGCAAATCCCCGGTCTTGGTAATTCGTTGAAATATTACAAAACCGCTTTTGTTGGCAAACATCCTGCAAAATCGGCATCCGACGACGACAAAATCCAACTTTCGTTGCGGGCGGGTTGCCTTTTGGCGTTAGCGGAAAACACATTGGAAGAAATCGAAACAACCAATTGTTTTCAAATTTTCAGCGACGGCAATAGACATTATACAGGCGTATATTTTACGGGCAAAGCCGCTGATATTCCGACTTTTGCGCAAAAACTCGAAACCCTGAGAGACGAAAACAGAAGAAACAAAATATCGGCTTATTTTTTCTGTTGGGGCGACAGCGAACAGTTTGAGGACGAATTTACAAGCCTCGAACGCATCTCGCTCAAACCGATTCCAAAGCCGATTCTTGACATTTACCAATCGATTAACAATTAAGCAATTATGTCGAAATACATACCCAAAAAATTTCAGCAAAAAGCCATCGACGAACTCATTGGCACGTTCAAAAAACTTTGGCAAAATCCCGACGACAGGCTCGAAATCGTCTTCAAGTCGCCCACTGGCAGCGGCAAGACGTTTATGGTGTGCAATTTTGTCAACAATCTCAATTATCAGCCTGACTTTGAGGAAGATATTGCCTTTGTTTGGATTACATTTTCCGATGATTTGGCAATGCAGAGTCGCGACAAATTTTACGATTATTATTTCCCGAATTTTAGCAACCAATTGCTTACAGTACAGGATTTTAGCCAGGGCGTATTGAAGAAAAACGACATAATGTTTCTTAATTGGCAAAAACTCGTTTCCAAAAAAGCCTCCGACCGTGTCCTTCGCCGTCCCGACAATCCCGACGAGCAAAAGGAACAAGGTTTTTATTTTGAGGACATTGCTGAACAGACTCACTGCGAAAATCGCAAAATTGTAATGATTATCGACGAAAGCCATAAAAACGTTACATCCAATGCGTTGCGCGATGTCATCAATCCGCTTAACCCAAAAATCATCCTCAAAGTTAGCGCGACGCCCGACGAAATTCCCGACGGTAGCCAATTGTATAACAATCGCGCCGGTTTTGTGGAGGTCAATCGTCAAGACGTTGTGGATGAAGGTCTTATCAAGGAAGAGATAATTTCGCAAACCGAGGACGAACTCAATGTTTTGACGCCGCAAGACCACGACACGCTCTTGCTCGACCTTGCAATCGAAAAACGTGAATCTATCAAGCGTCAATGGCAACGTATCAATCAAAATGTAAATCCGCTTGTGCTTATCCAACTGCCCAATGATGAAAAAAAGATAAAGGATACCGATGTGAAATCTAAGGAAGAAATTGTAACCCAATATCTTACAACTGTAAAAGGTATCGAAAAAAACAAAATTGCGTATTGGTTTGACGCCCGCAAAGAAAATATGGAGCGCATCGACGACAACGACAATCCCGTAGAATATATGCTTTTCAAACAGGCTGCGGGAACGGGTTGGGACTGTCCTCGTGCGCATATCTTGGTGATGTACAGGGACATAAAATCCTGCACATTCCGCACACAGACTTTGGGAAGGATTTTGAGGATGCCGGTGATGAATGTTGACCTGAGCAATTATCCTGATTTGCGGACGGGATTTCTCTACACCAATTATCAGCGTTACGAAGTCCAAAATCCCGACGAAAAGAAATTTGACACCAAGCCAAAGACTGTTGTTGCAAAAATTGACCCTCAGCAAAAGATAAATTTTGCCACCATCAATTTTGCCACCAATATCAGCAAATCAATATCGCAAACCCTTGAAAACAAGGATATTGCAAACGACAAAATAAACGCTACAATCAAGGCTGTAATTAGCGGAATTGCCGACGATTTCAGGTCAAAAGCCAAGGAAATAAGCAATACCGTTGCCAACGAACCTAATCTTTGGCAAAAGGAAAACGCCATTCAGCAAAAAAAGATTGAAGTGTCCGAAAAAATCAAAACTACAATCAAAACCGAAATCCAAAAGACGCTTTCGGAGGCTCAGACTGATATTTCCAAAAAAGAATCCAACGAACTCACCGCAGATATTGTTGACATAATATCTGACGCATTGGACACCGTTGCCGACAAACAGGAATCGGAATTTACGTTGGATGAGAGCCTTATCAGCGATTATATTTCACGTACTGATTATGGCGACATTGGCAAAGTAAGCACGTTTCAGGAGCATTTTATGAATTTTATGTGCGGGCATTTTCGCGTCAATGAGATGCAGGACGAAGATGACAAACGCCGCAATCTTCTTAACAGCGGTCTCAAACTCGACACTATTTTGGAGCAAGATGTTATGGTAAATGCGCGTTTCCGTTCCGAAATCGACGACAGCAAAAACGAATTGGGCAAAAACATCAAGTTTGAAATGTCGGACAACGATGTTGAAAAGGAGTTTACGTGGCGTTGCTACGAAACCATTGAAAACCTTTCGCCAGAATATCGTATCGGTAATATTGCTCGTTCTTGGGGACCATTCAAAGAGGCTATGTGCCAATGGTTTAGAGTTGCAATGGATTTTTATCCCGATATGGTGATTCGTTATCGTGTATTTCTCAATGACATCCATAAAGGCGACAACAGCATTTTCAAAGATGCCATCAACAAATGTTTTGCCGCATACCGTCCGCTTTTGGAAAAACATTTGAAGGAAAAACGCGAAAAAGAGGCTCTGAAAAATCAGCCTTTCAAAATAAAGACAACTTACTTGTATCCAGACGATTACAAGGATTATCCTGTGAATTGTTCGGTTGTAAAGCCATTCCGCCTGCCCGAAAAATATTCAGGTCGCGACAACGAAACCGCCTTCATCAAATACATCGAGGGCAAATACGACAAGATAGAATGGTGGTTGAAGAATGGCACAGGCAAAGACAGTTTGGCGTTCAAATACGTTAGTAGTCAGGACAATAAAGAGCGTCTTTTCTATCCCGATTGGATTATCAAATTCAAGGACAAGCGCATCGGCATTTTTGACACCAAAGGCGGCATCACTGCCAAATCCATCGAAACCAAAGACAAAGCCGAAGAGTTGCAACGCCGCATCAAAACACTCAACGCCACAAGTCGCCGATTCAAGTACGTTGGCGGCATAGTTGAAAAACGCGAAATGAAATGGGTTTTCAATGATGCCGATAATTATGTTTATGAAAACGATGATGATTGGATGGAAATGGAGGAGGTGTTTTAATTGTGCCGTGACATCTTATCGCAAGAATAACACGTATTTTTTTGCAATTTCGGACAAAAGGGATTATATTTGCGGTCGGTTAATAATAAAAAATAGAAACATTATGAACGAAAACGAGACTACAACCAAGAACACTGAAACTCCTGAATGGACTCGCGAGGATGTGTTGGCGTGGCTGAGGCGTGGACGCGAGATTAAAGAAAGGCGTAAGAAGGAGTTGCAAGAGTGGTATGCGGAGCAACAACGTCGCAAGAAAGAGGCGATGGAATCAGGATATTATGATATTGAATGGGTATAGAAATATGTTGCGATGATTGTGCAACGCAATAATCCGAATCTGAATAAGATAATTGAACGATTTGACGCTGATGTCGCTATGTTCAACGATTTTAAGTGAGTTCTTGAGGATTATCTTCCACCGCCCCTTCTTCCTCATTTCCCTTTTTCCTTCTGAATTTGTCGCGGAGTTTTTTGTAGCCTTCTACGCCGAGGATTGTGAGGCCGCCGTATTGTGCGGTTTTGGCGAGGCCGAAGAGTACTACCCAAAGGACGCCTTTTGCGGAAGTGCTGATGGGCAGAGCCATTTGCGCAAACGACAATATATAAAAAGGTATGCACGATACCAACACAATCACTCCCGTGCGGAACGACAGCGACGCGAGCCAAACCTTCACTTTGGCAAATATTTCTTTGATATTTTTCATAATGGGCGCAAAGTTACGGCAAAGATTTTACATCTACAAATAAATATCGCATACGACATAATTTTTGCGACCGATAGTGTGATTTTGCCGACATAAATTATCTTTTTTCCCGCAGCCACAGCGTTATAGTTGCCGTGTCGGAGGGCAGGATTACATTGGGATAGACGTGATAGAAACCGGGTTTGAGTTCGTAGCCGATGCAACTATCTGAATGGCGGAGCGTCCAATACGCCTTTTCGATGCGTCCCGATTTTGTAATCCAAAATCCGTTGTGATAGCCCGAAATGCTGTCAATCTCCATTGTGCGAGTGATGCGGACGCCGTCGCAGCGGAGTTCGGCGTTTGAGTTTGGGATACGCTCCTGATAGCCACTTACGGTGATGCGCTTCTGTGACATCGCCGCAAGCGGAATCAGAAACAATATTATAGCCATCAGCCAGGGTTTCATTGCATTAACGTTTTTCCATAAGTATCACATTCTCAACGTGGTGAGTCTGCGGAAACATATCTACTGGCTGCACTTTCAATACCTTGTAGGCATTGTCCATCAGCTGCACGTCGCGGGCTTGCGTCGCAGGGTTGCAACTTACATACACAATGCGCTCTGGGGCGGCGTTTAAGATGGTTTTCACGACGTCGGGGTGCATACCAGCGCGTGGCGGGTCGATGATGATGACGTCGGGCTTGCCGTTTTCTGCCACAAAATTGTCCGTCAAAATATCCTTCATGTCGCCGGCGTAGAATGTTGTATTGTGGATGTCGTTGATTTGCGAATTTACCTTTGCATCCTCAATCGCTTCGGGTATGTACTCGATGCCAACCACTTTTTTGGCCTGACGCGCCACAAAGTTGGCAATGGTGCCCGTGCCTGTGTATAGGTCGTAAACTACCTCATTGCCTGTGAGTTGCGCAAAATCCTTCGCCACCGAATACAGCCTGTAAGCCTGTCGCGAATTGGTCTGATAGAAACTCTTTGCCTGAATCTTGAACTTCAATCCGTCCATCTCGTCGATGATATGGTCGTTGCCCTTGTAGAGATGCGCTTCGAGGTCGGAGTAGTCGCTGTTGCGCTTGCCGTTGATGAAATACATCATCGACGTTATCTGCGGAAATTTTTGGCAGAGGTGTTCCATAAGCGGTTCGCGGAGTTTTGGGTCGTCGTTGCTTACTACCAAAATCACCATCAATTCGCCGCGCAAAGTGTTGCGGATGATGATGTTGCGAAGGAATCCCACTTGCTCTTTGAGGTCGAAGAACGAGAGACCGTTTTCTATTGCAAAACGCTTGGCTTCGAGCCTGATGTCGTTGGACGGGTCGTCTTGGAGGTGGCATTTCTGGATGTCAAGCACCTTGTCAAAGCGTCCCGGAATGTGGAATCCGAGGCCTTCCAATTGCTTTTGGTCGTCGGGAATGGTCATCTCCTCGGCTGTGAGCCAACGCTGCGACGCAAATGTGTATTCCAATTTGTTGCGGTAATAATATTCGCGCTCCGACGGCAATATCGGCGACACTTCTGGTATCTCCACTTTGGCGATGTGCGTGAGCGCGTCCTCCACTTGTTGTTGCTTGTATTTCAATTGCTTGTCGTATGGCAACATCTGCCAAACGCAGCCGCCGCACGTGCCAAAATGTTGGCATACCGGCTCGGCGCGCTCGTCGGAATATTTCTTGAAGGCGGTTGGGATAGCCTCACAAAATTTTTTGGAACGTTTGACGACCTTGATGTCCACAATGTCGCCCGGCACTACGCCTTTTACAAAAATCACCATGTCGTCCACCCTCGCCAAGGCCTTGCCCTCGGCGGCGATGTTGGTGATGAGTACGTCTTCGTATATTTGTCCTGTTCTGCGTCGCATTTTTGATTGATTGTTGATTGATGGTGCAAAATTACGCAATAAAATCCATGTGAGCAAATTAAAAATCTACGCCTCTATCACTCCTATTACCGTGATGTCGTCGGTCTGTTCGCAGTTGCCGCGCCATTGGTCTATGGTGGATTCTATCTCGCGCATCTGACGCTCTGGGGCGAGGTTGTAGATGTTGCACAAAAGTTCGCGGAGGCGTTTGGGCTTGAATTTGGATAATTTTCCGTTTTCGCGCTCGCCAAATTGGTCGGTGATGCCGTCGCTGAATATATAGACGCGGTCGCCTTGTTGGAGAGTGATTTCGTTGTTGGTGAAGTCGGAATTGCGGTCTTTGTCAACGGCGATAGGAATCTTATCTGGTTTGTATTCAGTGAGTTGTCCATTGTTGACAATCCACAGCGGACGGTATGCACCGGCGTATGAGAGTTTGGAATTTTTGTTGTCGAATATGCAGACTGCAATGTCCATTCCGTCGTGGATGTCCTCGTTGTTTACAGAGCCGCGTGTGAGCGATTCGGTGATGCGGTAGCGGAGTTTTGTGAGCACTTCGGCGGCGTTGATGTTGTGGAGGTCGATGCGTGCCACGATGCTATTGAGGAACGAAATGCCGAGCATCGAGAGCGACGCGCCCGGTATGCCGTGCCCGGTGCAGTCGGCTACCGCCAAAAATTTGTAGCCGTATGCCTCCGTCACCCAATAGAAATCGCCGCTCACTTCCTCCAACGGTCGCCAGATTACGAATGTTTTTTTGAAAATCCTCTGTATGGTCTCCTGTGTGGGCATCAGCGATGTCTGGAATCGGCTGGCGATGTCGAGGTTGATGACGATGCGGAGGTTGATG
Organism: Bacteroidales bacterium UBA3824; assembly: GCA_002393195.1. GTDB lineage: Bacteria > Bacteroidota > Bacteroidia > Bacteroidales > UBA3824 > UBA3824. Next base: position 7,670 of record DGIK01000170.1, read on the forward strand.
GATGCGAGTTTGTTGCGTTGACGTTTCATCTCGATGGTCTGCTCGGTGATGAGTTCGCTCTGCTGCTGTGCCTCGCCGAGCAGTGCCCAAAGTTCTTCGTTGGCGGCAGTGATTTCTTCGGTCTGCTGTTGGAGTATCGCGTTGTACTGCTTGTTTTTGACGATTTGGTATAAGAATAGCGCAATGATGGCAACGGTGCAAGAGAGTATGTATATAAACACCAACCTCGCGATTGCCAAATTCCCCTTTTCCGATTCATAAAACATTGTGCGTTTTTCGGCGGTTACTATCATATCGTGGAGCTGGTCGCTTAGCTCCTTGCGACTGTTGTACCTTGAAAAATCGAGTTCAAATTCTGATATGTATATTCTCTTGCGGTCTCTTTCAAGACGTTGGGTGAGTTCAAATAGACCTTGGTAGTTTTCGTTGTATTTGAAACTCAATTTCAATGCCTGGTTGAGCAGAGCGAGGGTAATCGGCGACAATGACGGGCTGTCTATTTGCTGTTGCAGCATCTGTGTCGCGGTGATATAATTGCCCGATATCAATTGGTGTTCTGCGCTTGCGATGCGATAGATGTCGTCGTCGCCGTGATAGTTGGTCTGGTCTGTAATGAGCCTTCCCTTGTGGTAATATAGGTAACTGCTGTCGGCATATTCCAAATTCATTGTTGTGAGGAACATATAATTGTACAAGAGCGACAGCAGCGCGCAGGTCTTGGAGGCAAAAATATTGTCGTTGATTTGCTCTTGGAGTTGTAATGCGCGCAGCAGGTAATCTTTTACGATTTGATGGTTGTCTTTTTCGTCGTTTGTGGAGCTCATCTGGATAGCAAGGGCGATATAATAATAGTCGCGCTCGATGCCTTGCTTGTTGTCGGCAATAGTGTCGTTGCTCAGTGCCTTGTCAAGGTATTCTAATGCGGGCTTGTATTGTTGGAATTGGGTGCACGACATTCCTATCGTCCTGTATATCTGGGCGGTGCTTGCGCGGTCGTCTGTGTATGCGAATATTGACAGGGCTTTGAGTTTGTAAGAAAGTCCCTGCTCAAATTTTCTCATACCGATATAAGAATCGCCGCAGCTCGAAAACATCATCGCCTGACCTTTGGAATCTTTTCTGCTTTCGTATATGTCGCAAGCCTCGTTGAAGTATTTTGGGGCGATGGCGTATTTGCCTATTGTGTTGTAATACCAGCCTATCACCACGCACGTGGCAGCCACATAGTCGGTGTTGCCGAGCTGTTTGGCGAGGTGATATGCTTTCATAGAATAATAAATGATGGAGTCCATCATCTCGTGGTTGCGGGATATTGTGTAAAGGTTGCCGAGTTTTTCTTCGTTGTCGGGCATTTTGGGCAATAAGGCGATGATGCTGTCCCTTTCGTGATGGGACAGCACCCTGAATCTCTGTGCGTTGGCGGCTATGTGGCTAAGTACCATAATAGCCGTCAGCACAATCGCCATTGTTATTTTGCCTATTACCATTTATGCTTTCTTCTGGTCGGGATTGTGTTTGTGCTTGAATATCAGCGCAAAAGCTATTGCCAGTACCAATGCGTATGCCGCAAATATGTACCA
>DGIK01000022.1:0-12956 GCA_002393195.1 Bacteroidales bacterium UBA3824
ACTTCTCCGTCTTCCACTCCGCCACACGCCTTGTCTCAGACGAGAACGACACGCCGATTTTGAACAGTTTGCGACCGTCGGCAGAGAATGGCAGGGCATATTCCTTGCTGTTGATTTGGTCGAGGGCTTCTTGTGCGGGCTTATCGAGTTTAAACTCAAAGACGTAGATGTATTGCGGTGTCTTTACCACGGCGTCCATACGTCCGTCTGACGTGGCGCGTTCCACTTCGCCGTAAAAGCCCAACAACTTGAATATCAAATAAAAAACATTCTGAAAATACAACTCCGCCTCGCCAACTATCTGATAACTATTGTCGGCAAGAAAGGCGGCAAGACGTTTCATAAAGCCATCGCAATCACCATTATAAACGTCCTCGATGAAATTGGTGATGTCAAATTCGCCGTCCCTATTGTTAGGCAAATTGAAATAAGTCTTCAGCACACCATAAAACGCCTTCAACTCAGCGCGAACCAAGTCTTGGAGTTCTGGGTTAAGGATGTTATTTAGCAACGGTTTGTCATATTCGTCCACAAGGATTACAACGTCTTTGCCGGTTTGATTGTGGACGGCGGTTACAAGTCTCAGGAAACGTGTCGATAGTTCGCTTTTTGATTGAAGACCATATTGTGTTTCATAGTCTTCCAACCTGTCACTCAACGAGTTTTGAAAGTTTTGAAGGCTGTCGTATTTCGCGCTGTTGAAATCAAAATACAAAATGGGATACTTCTCCCATTTAGATTCGAGTGTCTCCATCTTTGTGCCAACAAAAAGTTCCTTCCGCCCTTCAAAATATGCCTTCAACGTACTGAGCGTAAGGCTCTTGCCAAAACGCTTTGGGCGAGATAGGAAATAACAAGCCTTTTTGTTGGCTATTCTGTATATCATATCGGTCTTGTCGAGATAGACGAAGTTGCCCCTCTATCAACGACGAAAACGCCTGTATGCCAATTGGAATTTCTTTCATAATTGCGAATTATTTGCCGCAAATCTAAAAAATAATATCTACATCCCCAAATTTTTATATAAATTTGCGCTGCAAATCAGACAAAATCTATGAACATTTTTATCATTGGCAACGGCAACCTCGCGTACAGCCTTGTACCGGCAATACAAGGTGCGGAGCATTGTGTATCGGGAGTTTACAGTCGCAAAAATCCTTGCGCGATTCCCGATGACGCCGACATTTATATAATATGCACCGCCGACGCCGGAATCGCCGACGCTGCCGCATTGCTCCCGCCCGACAAGGTTGTGGCTCATACATCTGGCTGCACGGGCATCGACGTATTGAGCGGACGGTTTGAGCGTTGCGGTGTGATATACCCCGTGCAGACTTTCACAAAAGGTGTCAAGGTGGATTTTGCAAACGTGCCGCTGATGGTGGAAACCGTTGGTTTTATTGATGATAATAATAATGACAACAACGCAAACCCCATCGTGCAACTCGCCCGCTCGCTCTCACGCGACGTGCGCACATTGGATTCCGCACAACGCCGCGCACTGCACCTCAGCGCGGTGTTCGCCTGCAATTTCGTAAATCATTCGATAGCCGCTGCAAGGCTCATCGCCAACGAAAACGGCATCGACTTTGCCCTCCTGCGCCCGCTCCTCGACGAAACCATCCGCAAGGCGACCAAAGGCGACCCGATACTCGGTCAGTCGGGACCAGCCGTGCGTGGCGACGAAAATACGATGCGCCTGCATGAAGAATTGCTCGCCCGACACACTCATTTGCTCTCGCTCTACATCGTGGAGAGTATGAGCATCAAGGACTTGTCGCAAAAATATTCCCAAGGCCTCCCCCATCCCAACCATTAAAAACAACGAAAAATGAAAACACACGCATTTCTTAGACTTATCCGTTACAAAAACCTGATAATGATGGCGTTGATGATGTTGATGATGAAACTCTGCGTCATCGACCCAATCATCAAATTGTTTAACCTCACGCCGACTTTCACGTATTTGGATTTCATAATCCTTACCCTCGCCCAAATCCTCGTGGCGGCGGGCGGCTACATCATCAACGATTATTTTGACATGAAGGCAGACCGCATCAACCGTCCCGACACCCAAATCGTTGGCGGCGAGGTAACACGCGGCTCCGCCACCAATTACCATCTTGCGACGAGCATTGCGGGCTGCGTGCTTGGGATGTTGGTGTCGATGAGGGTAGGATTTTGGCAATTAGGGCTGATATTCCCCTTTGAAGTGGGATTGCTGTGGTTTTATTCATCGGCATACAAAGGAATGTTTTTGGTGGGCAACTTGGTGGTGGCGTTTCTTGTGGCTACGTTGCCATTCCTGCCGTCGCTGTACGAATACAGAGGCCTCATCGCCGTTGACGACCCCGCAATACAAGCCGGCGCATTCGACCCGACGGTCATCATATATTGGAGCGTGGGAATGGCGGCGTTTGCCTTCCTTACCACAATGATGCGCGAAATCATCAAGGACATCGAAGACGTCGAGGGCGACACCGAACAGGGTTGCCGCACGATGCCCATCGTAATAGGAATCACGGCAAGCAAAATAGTGGCAAGCATATTGATTTTGGCGACCATTGCGGGTGTGGTTTTCGCATATTACAATTATTTGGGCAAAGAGTTCAAATCGGGCATCTACCTCGGCGTGGCGGTGGTATTGCCGCTGATTGTCTTGTTGGTGAAATTGATAATGTCGTCCACAAAAGCACAATTCCACCTTTGCAGCACAATTTCCAAAATAATAATGCTCTTGGGAATGTTGTATTTGGTGATAGTGTGGTACAATTTCACGTATTTCAAGGTGGAAGATATTTTGGAATAATGACAAATCAACACACACAAAAAAACTCTTATTCAAACTTTTTTGGAACAAAAAAATCCCTGACCATCGATAAATAGTCAGGGATTTTTTATTTACAGGGGCGGACGAGCCGTCCGCACTCCAATCTTACTGTACAATCACTCTGAACGTCAACTTCTTGCCGTCTGCCACTGCTACGCCGGTGTATTGTCCGGCGGGGAGGGCGATGTGGTTGATGGCGGATGCGTTGTCGATACGTTTCACCATTACGCCGTTGGCATTGTAGATGACGATTGTAGCGTTGCCGTCGATATTCTCAGCATCTGCGATTTCTACGGTGAAATCTTGGTTGGCAACTGTGGGGTTGGGGTAAACCTTCACCGATGCAACTTTCGCAGACTTCTTGACAGATACCGTGGGAACAAACGGACAGGAGAACACCACGCCGCCGTCTGCCCTGCCAACCTTCACAGCATACACCACGCTCAAAAGTCCGTCGGTCTCTTGGTAATACTGACCCGTAACACCTGTAAGCGGTCTGAGGTTGTTTTGGTAATCCTCCCTAAACCACTGGTAAGACACAAACTCGTTTTCAGGATTGGGAACATATACAACGTCGTCCCATTTGGTCTTTATAACGGTATTTTCGCCGCTAACTGCGCCGTCGAGGTAGAATACCTGAGAGAATGCCTCACTTTGCGTCTCAGCGTCGGAATTTTCGAGGGTAACGCTTACGGTGTATTTGCCGTACTTCAAGTTTTCAGGAAGAACGATGTCGATTGGTTGATTGTCGTCCGGGTAGTCGCTGATGATGTCCTCTACAGGCTCATCGTCACCGATTTGTTCCTCACGGTTGAAATGAACTCTGTATGTAAGCGGCATACCTTTGGACTCCTTGAATACGACGCTAATCTTGTCGCCGCCGCAGAAATGCTCGTAATCCTTCTGCTCGGTGGCTTCCAGATAGTTGATAGCCTTCTGACGTTTCATCTCCCATTCTGCCGTAGCCTTGATGTCTTCCTTCAAGATTTCGCCGTCGATGATGGTATTATTGGCTACGTACTTGTAAGCATCGTTGCCAGAAAGTTCGTAGGAGATTGTAATCTTCTGTTTGCCAGGCTTTTGGGTTGCGTATTCAGCAGTTGCAACTATGGAAACATCGTCGCCATCTACTACGTTCTTGATTTCGGTGGGCTGCTTGGTAACGAGGGCGGTCTTGTTGCCGTCGTAAGTCTTGGTGGTCTCCACTTCCACGCCAACTACTTCAAGTTCGCGACCCTTTACGGAGATTGATACCTGAGCCTCGGATGCCGTGGTGAAGTTGTCGGGATTGTAAGTAGCTATGATGGTGTATTGCTCGCCTTGCTTGTTGGGTCTGAGGAGTTCGCCGTCGGCAAAATTGTAAGTGATGTTGCCATTGTAGGTTTCATCAACGGTAGCCTTAATGCCTTCGCCAATCTTAGCCACGCCGTATTCCAATTCGTCGCCGTCCTTTACGTTGAATGTAATGACGGGTTTCTTGGGCAGAATTGTAAATTCCTTCGACATCTTGAATCCTTCGTAGTTGCCAATGCCGGTAACTTCTGCAACGCCAGTGCCGGGAGTGATGTTGTTGGTATAAGCAACTATGTAATCGGTTTCTTCAAGATTGTTGGTGCCGTCGCTTACATATACAGCGGGCTTGATTTCGCTGCCAGACTCAATGTACTTGACGCCATCGAAGAACTCGATAGTAGCCGTGCCGCTGATGTTGCGCGGAAGGATTCGATAGTTGATTGACTTGGTGCCAGTGAAATTGCCTATGCCCTGAGCGATAATTTCATAACGTCCAGCGTTGGTCTTGGATGTTGCGCCCGACACCGTGTAATTGACATCACGTTGGAGCGCGTAACCGTTGATTTTGAGGTCAAAAACGGGGATGATTTCCTCGCCGGTGTATTCAAACTCACTAATGCCGTCCTTGAACTCTACCACCACTGTCTCGCGGCTGATGTCGTAAGGCTCAATAGTGTATGTAGTGGTGGCAGTGCCATCATAATTGCCTTTACCTGTGAAGGTTACGGTATAAGTACCGGCGTTGCTATTGCCCTCGTTGCCAGTGATTGTGTAGTCGGTGTCGGCTACAAGTTCATTGCCGTTGGCATCAGTAAGGGTGTACTTAGGTGCAAACGCAGTAGTACCATACACAAAGGATGTTTTGTCGGCAGTTACCATATCGGCAGAGAGCAGGCAGGGCTTGATTACGTAATCGTCGCCCTTCAGCGAGAATCCAGCATAATTACCTTTGCCTGTGATGGTTACCGATACATTGCCGGCATTAACATTGTCGGAAAATTCCACTTCGTAATCGGCATCAGCTATCAAAACATCGTCGCCATAATTTACCGTAACAGTAGGCTGCTGCGGCTGTCCGTTGTATGTGAAGTCGGTAGTGCTGTATTTGATTGTTACATTGTCAACGTCAACATCAACAGGAGTAATCATGTATTTGGCAGTGGTCTCGCCGTTGTAATGTCCATCCTCAACAGCGGTAAATGTTACCGTATATTCGCCGACATTTACATTGCCTTCCGTGCCTGTCATCGTAAAATCTGTACCAGAGACGAGGGTGTAGTCGTTTTTGTCTTTGAGGGTGAATGTGGGAGCTTGTGCGGTCTTGTTGTACTCGAATGAGCTTGGGGTCGCCGTAATATACACGTCAGACATCTCAATCTTCTTGATGGTGAAGTTGGCAATCTTCTGACCGCCCTGATATTTGCCGCGACCCGTTACCGTGATTACAGCCGTACCGGGCTCCTTGTTGGAATTGTAAGACAGAATGTAATCAACACCTTCCACGAGGTCTTTGCCGAGGTCGATGATTTTTTCAACGGGCTTGATTTCCGCGCCGGTGTAGGTAAACTCATCGACACCGCCGATGAAGATGATTTCGGCATCGTCGATGCTGCGCTCGGTGATTTTGTAGGTAGTAGAAATTGCATCCATGTAGTTGCCCTTACCAGTGAAGACCACAGTATAGCCGTCTCCAACTTCGATATTGTTGTCATAACCGCTTACAGTGTAGTCCTTGCCTTCTTCGAGGGTGTTGCCGTATTTGTCTTTGGCAATTACAGCGGGGAATATCGGCTCACCAGTGTAACCAACGCTCCACTTGCCATTTTTGGGCTCGAAGGTAACATTTTCCATCGGCATCGGCACAATCTTAAATTGCACCGTGTTTTTGGATTGTCCGGCATAGTTGCCAGTGCCTTCCACAGTGGCTTTTGCAACGCCAACTTTCACTGCATCCTCATAACTTACATTGTAATCCTTGCCAAATTCGAGAAGTTTATCGCCGATTTTTACGGTGAGATTTATGGTCTGCGCCTTGCCGGTGTAAACTTTTTCGAGTTCGTCGGTAGTTACGGTGGCATCCTCGATGTTGCAGCCACGGATTTCGTAATTGCCGGTTACAACGCCGGTGTAATTGCCCTTGCCGGTGAAGTCGATGACGTAAATGCCGGCCTCGATGTTTTTGGAGTAGTCGCCGGTGGTGTAGTCGTCGTCGGTAAGGGTGATGTCGCCGTCACGGAGCGCAAACTTAGCAACCTGAGCCTCGCCATTATAAACGATGTCATTGTCGTCTGCCCTTACAGCCACAACATTGTCCATGCTGCGCGGCGCGATGGTGAAGTATGCGGTCTTGCTTGAATATTCGTACTTGCCCAAACCGTTGAGTATCACCTCGGCCTTGTCGGATGCGTTTACATTATTATTATACTCAATTGTAAAATCAGTGCCAGCCACAAGCTCGTTGTCGCCGTTGAGCACCTTTACGCTGGGCTTCTTCTCCGTGCCGTCGTAGGTGAAGGGACCGTCGGTAAATTCTACAGTTGCATCTTCGAGCGACTTATCTACGATTCTGTAATTGGCGTTGATAGTGCCGGTGTAATTGCCGATGCCCGATGCAGTGATATTGTAAGAGCCAATTTTGGTGTTGCCGGGATTATCGAGGGTGTAGTCGGTGTTCTCTACGAGAGTGTTGCCGTATTTGTCCACAATGTTTACAACAGGCTTGATGAGTTCGCCCGTAACCTTGAAATTGGTCTTGCCACCGTCAAAAACAATCTCTGCGTAATTTTCAAGGCTGAGCTTGGTGATGGCGTACTTGGCGGTAGTCTCGCCGGTGTAGTTGCCAGGCTCAACAGCCGTAAATTTCACCGTGTAACCATCGGCAACGTCTGTCTTGGCAAGGTCGCCGGAGATGGTGTAGTCGGTATTAGCCGTCAATGTAATGCCATTGACTGAAAGCGCAAATTCAGGATTCTGAGGTCCACGGTTGTACGGGAGTTCTGCGTTCTGCGGCTCTACAGTAACCTTGGAGAGGTCGAGCGGCGCAATCTTGAACGTGGCGGTCTCGATTGCATTTTTGTAGTTGCCAATGCCAATTACCTTCACATTGGCAGTGCCGGCGTTGATATTGTTGGTGAATATCACGGTGAAGTCCTTGTCGGCGGAAAGAGCGTCGCTGCCGTCTTTTACGGCAATTGCAGGCTCAATTGCAGAGCCGCTAAACACCTGGTCGGCGATTTCGTCCACAGTGGCGATGGTGATGTCACGCGGGGTGATTTCGTAATTGCTTGTGGTCTCGCCGGTATAATCGCCCTTGCCGGTGAATGTAACGGTGTATTGGTCAACATCGATATTATTTTCGATGGACGACATCGTGTAATCCGTACCCGCAACAAGCTGAATAGTGCCATATACAAGCGTGTATTCAGGAGCTTGCGCCTCCTTGTTGTATTCGAGGGATGTAGAAGCCGACTTGACAGCCACCGCCACCTCCTTGAGATTGCGCGGAGCGATGTAGAATCCGAAAGTAGCCTTGCCAGCGTATTCGCCACGACCACGTACAGCCGCTGCGGCGTTGCCAGCGTGGACGTTGTTGGAATAGCCTTCGAGAATGTAATCAACATTTTCTTTCAAGGTGTAATCGCCGTCGGTAAGCACAAGCGCGGGGGTGATTTCCTCGCCGGTGAATGTGGACGATTCGGGATTGAATGTGTAAGAGCAAGCCGCGATGTCCTTCTTCCACATTGCATAGAGTGTGGTGTTTTCGTTGATACGAACAGATTCCTCGTCTTCGTATGCCGTGCCAGTGCCATCGGGTTCGGTGTTCCAATTTACGAAATAATGACCAGCATAATTGAAGGAGTTGGCGTTGAGCTTGGCGGGTGTAGCCGATACGCTCGATACCGATTGATAAGCCAACGTGCCAGAATTGTTGTCGTTGAAGGTGATGATATAGATATTGTCGGCGGTGAAATAGCCCTTGCCATCACGGCAGACGTTGGGATAATCTTCGCCGTCGGCGTATTTGCAGAATGTATTGTCGGTGCCGATGCCCACGAGAGCCTTGTCGCCAGCAAACATTCCCGACATCGAGGGATTGGTCTTAGCCCAATTGTCGGTGGCGTTGGCAAGTATCGTGTGGAGCGCGGTACAATTGCCAAACATACCGTCCATCTTGGTAACTTTGGCGGTATTGAACGACTTTACATTAATCTCCTCCAACGATGCGCAACCGTAGAACATCTTGCTCATATCGGTAACATTGCCGGTATTGAAATTGGAAAGGTCTATTGCAGAGAGCGTCTTGCAACCCTCAAACATACTTGCCATACTCGTTGCCTCGGAGGTATTGAGCTTGTCGGGATTGATGATTGAGGTGAGCTTGTCGGCACCTGCAAACCAATATGCCGTGGAGGTCGGGCTTACATTGGCAAAATTTTCCTTGAAATTGACTGTAACAAGGTCGCCGAGGATTTCGCCCCAAGCGGGCTTGCCGTCCACGGGCGATTTGGCGATGGCGTCGCCGCTCCATACCTTTGTAGCCTTGTGACCATCCACGTATGAAACGCCCGCCTTGTAGATATTCTCATCAAGTACAAAGGTAAGAGTGGAATTTGATTCTGTCCACACGGCATACGCGCTCTTGATGGAGTAGAATGCGTAGTTGATACCGGTATAATTGCCGATGCCTTCCAATTCTACCATATATTCCTCGCCGTCGATATTTGCGCTTACGTCGGTAAGCAACTTGTAATCAACATCCTTTGCGAGCTTGTTGCCATTGCCGTCGGTAAGCACGAAATCGGGGCATTGAGCCTCGCCATTATAGACAAAGATAGCGTTTTCGGGTTCGATGTTGACATCAGTGAGGTCGTAGGGGGCAATTTCATACTTGACCGTGAACACGCCCGCATAAATGCCCTTGCCGAAAATCTCCACATTGTACGTGCCGACATTGATATTGTCGGTGGGGTACTTGATGGTATAATCAACATTTGGTGTCAACGTCTTGTCGCCGTCCTTTATAATAATGCGTCCGCTGTGTTCGTTGACGTAAAGATTTTTGCCGGTGTAAGCGTAAGAATACGGCTCGATGGATGATGTAGGCTCGCAGAGCGCAATGTCCCTGCCCCACTGTGCGTAGAGCGTCATGTCGGAGCCAACATTGATTTCGGTCTCATCCTTGTAAGTAGTGCCAGTGCCGTCGGCGGCGGTGTTCCACGATACAAAATCGTAGGTGTCGCTCGTGAAGGGGTTTGCCATCAATTTTATCTTGCCAGACACTGGCCTTACGATTACCTGATAATCAAGTTTGCTGTCAATATTGTCATTGAAGGTAATTATAAAAATATTGTTGGGTGTGAAATAGCCGTTGCCATCCTTGCATGTATTGGCGGCAATCTTGCCATCCTCGTACTTGCAGACAGAGCCATCAGCACCTACGCCGACAAGTGCATTGCTACCTGCAAATACGTCATTGGCAGTGGCAACCGAAGACCAATCGGTATCTTCCTTGGCGCGGATAGTGGTGAGCGATGTACACCCCGCAAACATCTTAGTGATGTCGGTTGCACTGCTCATATCAAAATTGCCAACGTTGAGCTCTTTGAGAGATGCGCAACCATTGAACATCTGTGTGAAATTAGTCACGTTGCCAGTCTCAAAATTGGAAACGTCTATCTTAGTGAGATTTTTGCAACCTTCAAACATACCACTAAACTCGGTTGCCTTGTCGGTCGTAAAGCCCGAAACATTGAGCGATGTCAGGGATTCGCAATCCCAAAACATAAAAGAAAAAACGCTGGCGGAGCTTGTGTTGAACTTAGAAACATCAAGCGAGGCAAGTTTGGGACAACCAGCGAACATACTTCTAAAATCAACCGCACTGCCGGTCTCGAAGCCTGCGACATTCAATGCTGTAAGCGACGAACACCCACCGAACATACCTGAAAAATCCAAAACTTTTGCTGTATTGAATTTGGAAACGTCAACGGTTTTGAGAGCGTCGCAGCCGTTGAACATACGCTCCATATTGGTAACATTCTCGGTATTGAAACCGCTTACGGCAGCCTCGGTGAGCGAAGTACAGTCGGAGAACATATTTTCCATCGTGGTAACATTCTTGGTGTCGAAATTGTCAGTGGCAAGTTTCGTCACCTTGACACAACCGCTGAACATATACGACATATCAGTACAAGACTCCGTGTAGAATCCCGAAACGTCAATTTTTGCTACCTTAGAACAATTGAAGAACATATAGCCCATATCCGTAACCAAGTCTGTATTAAACTTGCTTACGTCTATCAAAGTGAGCGCGGAACAGTTGTAGAACGCTCCCCGCATCGATGTTACTGCGCTGGTATTGAGGTTTTTAATGTTTTTGATTTGCACCAATGTCTGTGCCGATTCGTCGTCGTCGTCATTAGAATTATCAAACCAATAAGCAATCGACTTGGGGCTTGCCTCGGCAAATGAAGCGTCGAAATTGACAATCTTCACCTTGTCGCACACTGTGGAGTTCCACGCGGGAGCATTGTCCTTGGGCGAATTTAATACGTCGTCGCCAGTCCAAACAGCCGTTACGGGATAGCCGTTGAAATCTTCGCCGACCACGGGGGCATCTTCCGCCATCAAGAATGTCAATGTGGCGTTGTCAACCGTCCACACCGCGTATGCCTTCTGCGCCGAAATAGTGTAGATGACTGTGGCTGTGCCAGTGTAATTGCCCTTGCCGGTGAATGTTACGGTATAATCGCCAACTTTGGAATTGCCATCGAGACCGCTTATTTCATAATCGACGCCCTCCACGAGCTTGATGTCGCCATTGCGGAGCACGTATGTGGGAGCCTGAGCCTCGCCTGTGAACGCCAACACCTGACGCTGAGGAGTGATAGTTGCCACGCTGATATTGGCGGGCTTTATGGTAAATGTCTTGGTGATAGTGCCGGCGTAATTCTTGACGCCACGTACAATCGCCTTGGCTGTGCCGGCATTGATATTGTCGGCATATTCCACCTTATAATCAGCATCGAGAGAGAGAGCATTGAGATTGTCTTCTACACTAACAGAAGGCGTGCACTCCTTGCCATTGTAAGTATAGGAAAGCGGATTTACAGTGATGTCGCAAAGGCTGATGTCGTTGCCCCACTGCGAATAGAGAATCATATTGCCGGCAATGTCGATAGTCTCCTCGTCGTTGTAAGATATGCCGGAGCCGTCCTTCTCCGTATTCCAAGAGCCAAACACCTTTATATTATTAGGATCACGGAAAGAATTTGGCACAAGCTGTACGGTCTTCTGGGTTTTGTCGGGGATTATCTGATATGCGAGATTGTCAGACGTGTAGCCCACGAATGTAATCATATAGCCGGCAATCGAAGTGAAATAACCCTTGCCGTTGGCGCAGGAGTAAGGCATATCCTCACCTGCCACATACTTGCAACTCGTGCCGTCCTTGCTGACAGCCAAGAGCTTGTTGCAGCCTGCAAACATATTGTTGGTATTGCCGATGCCGCGCCAATCAGTATTTTCGGCGGCGCGGATGGTGGCAAGCGAACCACACGACGCAAACATATTGGCGGCATTGGTCACATTATCCACCGTAAAATTAGTCAAATCCAATTCGCTGATGGAGGAGCATCCATAAAACATAAAAGCGAATGTGGTTGCGCTCTTGGTATCGAAACCGCTCACATCCACATCCGCAAGGTTTTTGCAACCATAAAACAGGCTGCTGAAATCTGTAACATTCTTGGTATCGAAGCCCGAAATATCGAGCGAGGCAAGTGCAGAACAATAAGCAAACATATTGCTCATTTTGGTAAGGCTGCCGGTATTGAATCCTGAGAGGTCGAGCTGTTTGAGCTTGGTGCAGCCCATAAACATATAGCTCATATCTGCAACCTTGGAGGTATTGAACTTGCCAAGATCAATGTCGGTCAATTCAGCACAACGGAAAAACGCACCGTACATACTCGTTACCTCGCTGGTATTGAGGTATTCAATGCCCTTGATAGTGGTGAGCGTCGATGCCGGGGTGGTGCCGTTTTCGCTATTGTCAAACCAATATGCGATAGACTTTGGGCGCGCACCGGCAAAAGACGGGTCAAACTCTATAGTCTGAACCTTTTTCCTCACCGTTGTCCACGCGGGGTTGTCGGCTGCCGGAGAATTGAGCACGTCGTCGCCGCTCCACAACTTGGTAATCTGGTAGCCGCTGCGCGACTTGCCGACCTCATACTCATTGTCGGTGTAGAGGAACGTGAGGGTGCCATTGCCCTCCGTCCACAATGCGTAGGCGTTCTTGCCCTGCGCATATAGTGCCGACGGCAAAAGCAGCATTGCCGACAGCAGCATCAATGCACGGAAAACCTTGTGTTTCATGGCAAGAATACTCGTCAATGTTGTTGATTTCATTTTTTTATATGTTTACATTAATTAATATTCTCAAAAATTTTAATGTCGTAAAATTACATATTGTTTTGATATGATATGCAAAAATCGGGCAATTTTTTTTTAACTTTTTTTTGCATCACCGTCAATACGTCAATTTTGCAAGCATATCGCAACCCGAAAACATATCCTCGCGGTCGCACCTGCGCACCGTGTAGAAATGCCGCGTGTCCACAAAAATCAAATTGGTGCAGTCGGCAAACATATTGTTCATATCGGTAACATTGTGAGTGTCAAACTTCTTGACATCAAGCACCGACAGACCCGCACAGCACGCAAACATCCAGCTCATATCCTCCACCAAACCAGTCCTAAACTGCGACACATCAAGCTCCGTGAGCGAATAGCAAAACGAAAACATATTGCTCATATCGGTAACATTGCC